>NZ_VPCG01000024.1:0-10474 GCF_013418355.1 Acinetobacter sp. YH12151
TATAGACCCTACCTCGTCTATCAACATCTAGGACCAGAACAACAACTTTATTCTCCATGACTTGATATACCAATCCAAATTGATCAGTAATGTCCTGGAAGCAGCACAGATCCTTCCAAGCATCTCTTTTAATACAGCTATTGATACAGTTATCGAAACAACAAAACAAACGATAAAATATAAGCAATTACCTACTCAAAAAGCTCAACAACCAAAAGCCGTGAGCCAATTTGATTGCATGCCTTTATAGACCCTACCTCGTCTATCAACATCTAGGACCAGAACAACAACTTTATTCTCCATGACTTGATATACCAATCCAAATTGATCAGTAATGTCCTGGAAGCAGCACAGATCCTTCCAAGCATCTCTTTCAATACAGCTATTGATACAGTTATCGAAACAACAAAACAAACGATAAAATATAAGCAATCACCTACTCAAAAAGCTCAACAACCAAAAGCCGTGAGCCAATTTGATTGCATGCCTTTATAGACCCTACCTCGTCTATCAACATATAGGACCAGAACAACAACTTTATTCTCCATGACTTGATATACCAATCCAAATTGATCAGTAATGTCCTGGAAGCAGCACAGATCCTTCCAAGCATCTCTTTCAATACAGCTATTGATACAGCTATTAAAACAACAAAACAAACGATAAAATATAAGCAATCACCTACTCAAAAAGCTCAACAACCAAAAGCCGTGAGCTATAGAGGGCTTTGTTGCACAAACCTATTCATGACGGCTTATTCAGCAAAGCCAATATTTTGAGCGGTCAGATTCGCATACCATTGATAATCTACATAGCCTTTGTCAAAGACCACAATACTGCCAGAGGGAAACTGGAATTTTCGGCCTTGTACCATGTCATTTTCTTTACCATTTTCAACTGCAACAAACTCAGGAATATGATTGCTGTGATTCAATCCTATGCTGAGTTTCATGCTGGCTTTTGAATCATGAACTTTGGCCCATGCGCACAAGGAAAGCGACAGATCAATGTGACTGGCATCCAGGGAATACAGAGGATTCTTGAAGCGAAATTTATGGGCTACTTTTGATTTTTCACAGTATTGCAGTAATTGATGAAACATCTGTTTATACAAGGCAGCAGGTTGCTCCTCGTTGATTCGTGCCAGCGTGCTTCGGGGAATAGACTTTGCTCCGAGATGATTAAGCTTTTCCTGCTGGGACTCAAGATTGGATTGAATATCCCGTAGGCTTTGTCGGCAGGAAAGTTGGGACATTAACAGGGCAATAAACTGATCCCATCGAGAAGCAGATCTGAATTTCTGCCCAACATGATGTTGTTTAGCAAGCCGTTCAAAATCTTGTCGTAAGACTGGTTTAATTAACTGATGAAATACGGTATTCTGATGTGACAAAACCTGAATCCTGGTCGTTAAAGTGTTTGTTTGCACTCATATTTTAACTGTTCGGACTCAGGTTTTTTTATTTAAATCAAACTATGGGACAGCAGTGGCTTACAGCTCCCTTTTTTGTTGTGTAAACCCCAAATAGAAATGTCCGCTTGTAGAATCTGCGCTTTTGCTATTATCGAAGCGGACGGTTTATATCATCAATGCTGAAATTAAAAATCTAGATCATAATCACGATTTGGCTGCTTTTCAGGTTCATAAGTTTGCTCTAAGACATCGCTTTGAGGAGTCGGATTAGGCTTTTTCACCTCGTGGATATGGCTCTTTATGTTCTCAAAACTCTCTAAACACGATTGATATGACGCTCTTTGATGTTTCAAATGGTCATTTTGAGGCTCTAAAATAATTTCACATTTCAGATAGTTAAGCATGCGTTGGTCGTTTTTGATGATCTCCTCGATTTTGTCATAGTCCCATGTATTGATCATTCTGCTTGCTTGGCTGATGTATTTCTCCAAGTTTTGAGCTTTTTTCTGCACACAACCAATCAATTGCAATAGATTATTATCGTTGTATGCTTGCTGTTGTTGGGCTGAAAGTTGTTTGTGATCAGCAACGTAACCAGGGTAATAAGCGTCAATTCTCAAGTCACGGAAATCTGTAGCCGGCTTTGGCTTGGGTCGAATTTTAGCGACTAGGGGTTCTAGTTGTTCAAGTTGTTGATTAAGGTCATTAATCGTTCTACAGTTTCCCCAAGCGTATTGATCTGCTTGCTTTGCATCTCCAAGTCTGTGTAAAAGTCGGTGGGTAGCTGCAATTGCAAGATGGTTGAGAGTGCTGTCTCCAGGTCTGTCTGCTGTGTGTCTAGCGTCTGTTGAATGGATTTTAATTCGATCTTTACCAGGTCGCTGACAATGCTGTTTAAATCCAGTTGATTTAATGCTGTCGTTAATTGCATTTGTAACTGGGTTCTCAAGTTTTCTTGAAATGCTTGCTGTAATTGCTCCGAAAATTCGCCCTGCTCGAGCTTTGAAAGTTCTACTTTCATAGCCAAAATCAAGGCTTGTTGAGCTTCTTTCTCTGAGTTCAAGTTGTTGATTTTGTCCTTTAAACTCTGCTCTACTTCGCTGTAAGTGGTCAAAATATTCTTTAATGAACTGACCTGTTGACTCAAGGCTTCGTTTTGTTCTGCTAACAAGCTGTTTTGTTGACTCAACAAGGCGTTTTGCTCTGTCAAAAATTGGTCGATCTCGGTCTGCATAACTTATCTCCGTATGCTGTTTAGGTAATTGAGTTGGCTCTGAATTGTTTGTGAATTCTGTTGAATCATTTCTTTTTGTGCTTGGATGGTTTTTAGGTTTGTACTGAACTGATAGATCGTATAAAAACTGATTAAAATCATCAGCCCCCCAAAAACTGTACTCGCCCATGTCATGTATTTGGCTTTTTGAGAGTTTAATAGCGACTGAATTCCGGTCTCTATTAGCTCGCTTTGGCTCTCTTCTATCGCCTGCTTCACTTGGGCCTGGACTTGGGCTTGGATGCTCTTCTGATCTATCGAAATGCTGCCAATTGCTTTGTTGATTTCGGTCTGCAGCGATTCGATTGAGACTGAAAGCCGTTGGAGTTTCGATATATCTGTATTCGATATCTGCTCGTGGATTGCTTTTAACGCTACTAGATAGTCCATTGTTGCTTCTTGCAGCACTTGTGGTGATAGATTCCCCACCTCGGTCAAAATCGAGCTTAGATTGGATTCTATGGATCTTGTCGTACTCTCTATCCCGTTTAAAAGGGTGGTACTGTTCATGATAGGCAGCTCGCTTTGCTCGATAAGTTTCTCGAAGTTGATCAGCGTCTGTGAGAGCAGCTGCAAGCTCACGATCAGTTGGTTTATTTGATTCTGCCTCTCGAAGGCGCTCTGCATAAGCTCCAAGTTCGAATTTTTCATCGTAAAACGCCCCTTTTAGTCGGTGTTTGTCATTGTTGTTTAGGCGATGAGATCAAGATGCGAGAGCAGCGTAGTGTCACGCAAGGTAAAAAGCTCATGGAGATGCTGAGCTCTGCGATCAAGGGCTATCAGAACAAGGTACTGACTGCAGCCGAAGTGATTGATGAGCTCATCAAGTTGGCTAAGGCAATCCAAGAGTCAGACAAAATGGCAGAGGAACTCAACCTGACTGAATATGAATATGCGTTCTATTCAGCAGTTGCAGACAATGACAGTGCTAGAGAGTTGATGCAAAAAGAGATCCTGCGCGAACTCGCTGTTGTGCTGACTGAGTCTATTCGTAAGAACGTAACCTTGGATTGGACCATCAAAGAAGCTGCCAGGGCGAAGCTGAGAGTCATTGTGAAGCGTCTACTCAAGAAGTATGGCTATCCACCTGATATGGCTTTATTGGCTACTGAGACTGTGCTTGAACAGGCTGAGCAATTAGCAGAAGAGCTCTCTGCTGCTTAATTTTTTGCAATCAAATTACAACTATTAAAAAACTAGATTAGTTGTTTTAAACAACTAATCTAGTTGTACATCACATCTCAAGACCTAACTCTTTGAGGACACTAGAATACTTTCTGACAACCTCGGGATCTTGTAGTTCAATCAGGAGCCTTTTCTCTAGATCAGCATAGCTTTCCCCTACTGCAGCTTTTTGGCTTGCAAATGGATCATGGTGAGCTAGCTTGTTTGCAAAGAATTGAATCTGCTTGTCTGTTAGCTTCTTAGCTTTGCTGTGCGTGACTTCCTTAGGTTGTTGCTTAGTTATGAACGTAAATGAGAAACCACCGATCATACGTCCAGTTTTATGTTGCTCCATAATGGGATTATTAGATTTGCACTGAAGAAGTTAAAGGAAGAATGAAACTAAATAGAAACCAATTTGAAACTAATTTAGTTGTAAATTGGTTTTAATATACAGGCTGTACTAGATTAATCTAGTACAGCCTGTATAAAAATTAATGGCTAATGATATCGAGAATTTTTTTCCATAAAATCTCAACGACTTCTTCCTGACTTATATCATGCAGGTAAACTTCCGAAATTTCTTGTTGAAGCCACTGCTCTAATTTCTCTTGATGTGAAGAGTGACTTGAATATCCATTCAATCCAAAGTAAGTGATCATCTTATTTGATGAATTTCCAGAATCGTAACTCATAAAATCATACAGCTTCTGTAAAACAGATTTAATGACCTCTTTCTGAAAACTCTTCCGGATTTTTTCCTCTCGGTACATCAAGTCTAAGTTATTGTGGGTTAAATACACATTTGGCATAAATTTATCCTTGTAAAGTAAAGGATCACAAGAACTAGAAACAATGAGGATATAGATAACTTTACTTTCGATATCTACTATGAAAAAATCCCTACGCTAACCTACCAAGTGGCGTAGTTTATTGCCTCATATTCTTATGATCGTAATAAATGGGAAAAAGAGTTTTTAAAGCTCTTTTTTTTAAACAATTTTTTTGGTAACCAAACTGGTTACCAAAAAAATTAACTTGTTTTATGAAGGTTGTCAATCATATAATCCATACAAATAGCTATTTTTTTTTGAGACACTTCAATGGATGAGTTTGTTGCATTCCCTTCTTTTGGCTATTTCTTTGAAAATAGCGACACGGGTATTTCTGATAAAGATTTTGAAAAAATAAAATATGAAATCAATGACTTTGATATCATTGTTGGGAATGAAATAAACTCTTTACATAGACTTGTTTCGCAATCCAAAGAGTTTGATCTGATTGTTATAAAACCAGAGATCGATTTTTTTCTTTTTGTGGGGCTCTTTAAAAACAAAGATTCTGTACTTAAACATTACCGTCAATATTTTGAATTATTGAGACAATTACTTACTGATAACGGTAGTCTATATGTACATGTTTCCAATCTTCACCTAATGAGTGAATTCCAAGTAATATTAGATAAAGTTTTTGGTGAAGCTAGGTGTGTGAATCAAATTTTACTAAAAACCCATAATTCTTCATTTAAAGCATCAAAAGGTTTTACTAAAACCGCTCATGAGGTAATTCTTTTTTATACCAAAACAGATAACTTTATTTGGAATGATCTGGTCCAGACAATCACAGATGATAATTTAGCTAAAAAGTTTCCTCATGTGGATGCACTGGGGCAATTTAGACTCATGCCTTTACATGTTCCTGGTGTACGAAAACATGGTGAAACTGGTAGACAATGGAGGGATATGAATCCACCCGAAGGTAAGCACTGGCGTTTTTCTCCAGAAAAAATGGATGAACTTGATCAACAGGGCCTTATTCATTGGTCAAGAACAGGTAATCCACGTTTAAAGGATTATGTTAAAAGTGATACCGGTGTTAGATATACAGATTATTGGGACTTAGCATCAGCAAAAAATTCAACATACCAAATTAAAAATCTGCAGAAAGCCTATGAGGTTATTATTAAATCCAGTACCAATGAAGACTCTTTAATATTGGATGCTTTCAGCTTTGATAGCGTCTGTTTGAATGCGGCAAATAACTTAAATAGAAAATGGATTGCAGTAACACCTAATATAGAGTCCTTTTTATTTACATTACGTTATTTGGAAAAAGACTTTTGCTCGAAAAATTTGGCAAGGGCTATTACAACTCCAGAATTTATCTCCAATGAGTTCGCTAATCCTAGCCCTGTGTATAAGGTACAAAATAAAAATTTCGGACATTTAAGTCTTTTAAATAACCTTAGATTCATCTTAAATAATTAAATTTGTGGAAAAAACTTTAAGCTGCTGAACAGCTCAAGCTATAGCTAAATTCTAAAAAGATCAGCACATAAAAATGCCTGTAAAATCCATTTTTATAGGGTTTTAGGTGTGCTGATAAATTCAGTATTTAGCTATATCTTCTTATGAACATAGTTTGATTTTTACTGTCATATTGTCCTATACCCTAAAATTACATTTTAAAAGTTCTTAAAAACATGTACCATTTAAATGTTTTTTAATCATAAGTAACATGTAACTTTGGTATTAAAGATTTATAATTTACGAAATTGTTCATTTTTATCCAATTGGAGCGTAAAAAGTGAAAGGCCAAAAAGTAGGCTATGTGCGAGTGAGTTCGGTCGAGCAAAATACGGGACGTCAACTTGAGGGAATTGAAGTCGACCGGATTTTTGTTGACCGTGCTTCAGGTAAAAATACCGACCGACCGAAATTTCAGGAAATGTTGAATTATGTCCGGGAAGGAGACCGGGTGATAGTACATTCCATGGATCGTTTTGCGCGAAGCTTAAAAGATTTGGTGACTGAAGTGGATAAACTGGTCAAACGAGGGATTGCCATCCAGTTTGTAAAAGAAAATATTACTTTTACGGCCCAATCCACCCCGATGGATAATTTGATGCTGCAACTGATGGGTGCTTTTGCACAGTTTGAACGTGAGATCATTTTAGAGCGGCAAAAGGAAGGAATTAAACTTGCCTCTTCTCAAGGGAAGTACAAAGGCCGGGTACATAAATTGAAACCTGATCAGGCTGAAGCTTTGCGACAAGACTGGAAGGAAGGGAAGTACCCTTCAAAAATGGCATTAGGCCAGGCATTTGGAATTAGTCGCCAAGCGGTATATCGGTATTTAAAAGCCGGGAAATAACTCAATTGAAATTGGCGACTATATTTAGTTTAGCTTATGAAAATCGTGAAACGTTGATTAAATAATAAGTGCAGAAAGCAAAGAGTTACTAATTTTATACAATATAAGTTTTTGATTTATAATTAATTAATTAACTCGATTGCAATCTAGCTTTTTCAGCAACGATTTATCTTTTTTAAAATAGTATTAATTTATTTTTTTGAGAACAAACCTTAACAAAATTACAAGTTTGTAATTTTGTCGTCATTCGGATGTATATATTTACTCATTATTATAAGTAAAGATTTTTTTGGTCCAAGATATGATCAGATTCAATAATATGTACATGAAGATTATTTTAGTTATTTTTACTATAGTTTTTTCAACCAGTAGTTTTGCTGATGGGGGACTCCGTTTCTTAGAGAAAAATTTAGAAATAATTAACAAATAATTAACATAGTAATTTAAATTAAAAAGTGATTTATCAGGTGAATTTTAACTATATAAATAATTTATTTAATTTAATAAACCTTTCATAAATCATTTTTTGCTCAGTTCTATGTTGTAAATTCCAGCAATTATCATAGCCACGCGGCTGTTACTGAAGAGAATAGTAAGAAGCTAATATTTACTGTAGGTTTGACCACTACGTTTTAATCGTAGAAATTATAACCGTTTTTATTACTCAAAGTTTAACTTTTGTGATTATCTAAAAACACATAGCGGTCGAATGGCCATATTAACTGACTTAAAATCAGTCGCATACTTTAATGTAGCGGTTCTGATAGCACAAAAGTTCGCAGCATGAAAACGGAACCGGCATAATTGATTTATAGTGAACCCATACACTAAGCATAATGATTTAGAGGACGATAATCCCAATGAAAAAATTCCTTTTAGGAGCTGTTGCCGCATCTGTTTTGGCCTTTTCAGGCAATGCTATGGCCAATTTTGTGGCAGGTCAGGACTATCAGGTGGTTGCAAAACCAGTCAAAGTCGAAAAACCGGGCAGAATTGAGGTACGTGAATTCTTCTGGTACGGCTGTGGTCACTGTTTCGCGCTTGAACCACATATGCAGGGCTGGTTGAAAAAATTACCAAAAGATGTACGTTTTGTACGTACGCCGGCTGCAATGAATCCACTCTGGGAGCAGGCAGCGCGTGCTTATTATGTGTCTGAAGCATTGGGTGTGCGTCAAAAAGCACATTTACAATTATTCCATGATATTCATGATAAGCAACGTCCAATTTTAGAACAGGCGCAATTGGCCAAGTTCTATACCCGCTATGGTATTCCTGAAGCGAAATTTAACAGCACTTATAAATCTTTCCCGATCACTTCGAAAATTGCCCAAGCCAAAAATCTGGCTGCTCAGTATCAGTTAAGTGGTGTTCCGGCAGTGACCGTGAATGGTAAATATATTGTGCAGGGTAATGATGCCAAAGTCATTCAGGTGGTGAATTACCTGATCGAGAAAGAGCGTAAAGCCAAATAAGACGCGATTGATTATCTCTAAAAAAAACCTGCATCGAATCTGCAGGTTTTTTTATTTAAACTGGAGGAATGGTTATTTACGTCCTGACTGCCGGATCTGGTGTTTCTATCGGCGGGCGATACCAGTGTAAAATTCCTCGGAATAAGAGCTGCATCTGCAACACGCTTTGCGCTTTAAAGTAATGAATTTTCCTTTCTATTTCAACACGCAGAATTGCCGAGGCGCCCCGACGCTCTACAACAAACAAATTCTAATCTAAGATTTACATAAATAGACTGATAAAGTTTAAAAGGAATAAATATTAATTTAAACAACATGGAAATTCTTGTTAATTTCAACAGAAATATGAACAATCTCTTCATGAATTGACAAAGCTTTACGAACTACCTCTGCTGTTAAGGAGTCATTAACTGTATTTAGGGATAAAATACATGAAAATTTACTTCTACCTACTTTCCAGACATGCAGATCAGTAATCGTAATTTGGTTATCTAATTCCTCTACAACTTCCTGAATCTCCTTTACTACAGGATGTTCCATCTCTGCATCAAGCAATGTTTTACCTGTTTCTCTAATCAATCCCCAAGACCATTGTGCTACAAGCACTGCACCTACGATCCCTAGAATTGCATCTAAAAAATCCCATCCAAAATACTTCCCTGCGAAAAGTGCAATAATCGCTAATACAGAAGTTACTGCATCTGCTACTACATGAAGAAAAGCGGCTTTCTGGTTTAAGTCATGGTCATCATGAGAGTGATGATGATGGTGGTGGTGACCATTTTCACGTAGTAACCAGGCACAAATAAAATTAACGATCAAGCCAACAATCGCAATTGAAATTGCCTCGTTGTAGTGAATATTCACAGGATTGAATAAACGTTCTATCGATTGAACACCCATGAATACAGCAACAACCATCAATAAAATGGCACTCGAATATCCAGCTAAGATTTCTATCTTCCATGTACCGAAACAGAATCTCTGATCACGAGCATATTTTCGAGCCATTTTATAGGCAAAATAAGCTAAGCCCAATGCCAACATATGAGAACTCATATGCCATCCATCAGCCAATAAAGCCATGGAATTAAAGAACCATCCTCCAAAAATTTCAAACACCATCATTACACCAGTGAGGATGGTTGCGATTAAAATTTTCTTTTGTGCTAAAGGATTTCCTTCGTCAAATTGATGCGAATGGTCACTTTTAACATTATTTAGATATTACATTTTATTGCACCACAATTAATACTCCCCCATAGTATATGTTCTTGAGGTTGAATAGTATGTCTCACTTAAATCAGAACAAAAAAATTTTAAATCGGATTAGACGAATTCAAGGTCAAACTAATGCCCTTGAACAGAATATTTTAAATTTTGAAAATTCTTGTATTGAGGTATTACAGCAAGTTGCAGCAATTAAAGGTGCGATAAATGGCTTAATGAATGAGTTAATAGAACTTCATCTTAGAGAACATGTACTCGGTGATACTGAGAAAATAAAGGAAAAAGAACTAAATGAATTTTTAGCTTTAGTTAAACGCTACTTATAACTTTAAAGCACAGTCTTTTAAATAAAAAACTGTGTGCGCACCTATTAATGACAGTGGTAATCACCAGTTTTACTGTTGGTATGACAACCCTGTGAGTTCGTTCCCCCAGAATGAGCATTCGCATAGGTAAATGACATGCCTATAAAGCATATTAATAAAATTCTTTTCATCTTAATCCCTCTCAAATAATTAGAATATCAACTGTATGATATTTAATAAAAGCCAACATGGCTTAGACTATTTCCAAATATATAAAGTAAAGCCAACAAAACTTTAAATGTATATAAAAAATGGTTAAATAATTGCAAGGGGGGGCGAATTCAAACATGAGGTGCGACAGTTTGAAAAGTCTTATGATAATCAACAAGCTGAGCAAATTTCTCTAATGGTGTAAGCCAATCTAACGCTTTTCTAGGACGAGTATTCAGTGACATGGCAA
>NZ_VPCG01000012.1:0-83018 GCF_013418355.1 Acinetobacter sp. YH12151
TTTGTGCCATTTTTCTTTATACTGTCACTTAGGCAGGCTGGACACTTGATTTCTAGAGTTATTCGCATTTCTCTATTTTATCAAAATCCAACCTGCTTTTTTTCAGCATACTTTTTGAAACACCACCAAAAGTGGAAGTATTTCAAAAATAACGTTAGGATCTTCGATAGCAAAAGATATTGATCAACTAATTATAGACTTAGTAGAACAAATTCTTCATTTTGAAAATCCTAGAAAAGAAAAATGGTTTCAAGAGTGGAACTCAGTAGAGTCTATTTGATTTTTATAAATTATTAGAATATAGATGAATAATGTATCCTCCATTGATTTGTTTTGAGTAGGTCATTAAAAAAGAGAACGGACTTAAAAACAGGACTCTGCTAAAATTTCCTCTTTCTATTTTAGACAAAGTTTAGCCTGCTTAAACGAGCAGGGTGACAATAAAAACTCCCATGCAAAACATCCAAACCCAAAAACTGACCCGTGCCACACTCATGTTCCCGCTGGCACTGGTTCTGTTTGAATTTTCCGTCTATATCTGTAATGACCTGATCCAACCAGCCATGCTATCGATTACCCGTGATTTTGGGGTAAGCAGTTCATGGGCGCCATCCTCCATGTCCTTTTTCCTGTTGGGTGGGGCATTTGTTGCAGCGATTTTGGGACCATTGTCCGATCGTCTTGGACGTAAAACCGTACTCTTGGGCGGCGTGGCATTTTTCACAATTAGCTGTTTGGCCATTTTATTGACACCCAATATCGAAAGCTTTTTATTCCTGCGCTTTTTACAAGGCTTTGGACTGTCCTTTATTACCGCCGTAGGTTATGCCGCCATTCAGGAAAGCTTTGAAGAACGCGATGCCATTAAAGTCATGGCACTGATGGCCAATGTTTCTTTACTGGCGCCATTGCTCGGGCCGGTGCTGGGTGCCTTTATGATCGATCATATCTCCTGGCATTGGGGCTTTATCGGCATTGCATTTCTATCATTTTTAAGCTGGTTTGGTCTGAAAGCCAAAATGCCAAACCTGAAAGTCAGTGTTCCGAAGCAGCCGTTTAGCTATATTCTGGATGACTTTAAACAGGTTTTAAAAAATAAACGTTTTGTAATTATGACCGCGGCCTTGCCCTTGGTCAGCCTGCCGTTGATGTTATGGATTGCCTTATCGCCTGTAATTCTGGTCGAGCAGTTTGGATTCAGCAGCGTGCAATATGGTCTGGCGCAGTTTCCGGTTTTGGGCGGCTTGATTATCGGTAATCTGGTTTTGCTAAAAATCATCGACAAAATGCCGCTGGGGAAAACTGTACTCTTGGGTGTGCCATTGATGCTGTTTGGTACAGGCTTATTAATACTCGGTCTGTTTATTCCAGATTATTTTGTGCATTGCCTGATTATCGGCACCACCTGTATCAGCCTTGGTGAAGGCGTAAGTTTCTCGGTGCTGTACCGTTTTGCACTGATGTCTTCTGAAGTGTCCAAAGGTACGGTGGCTGCTACGGTTTCGATTATCCTGATGCTGAGCTTTTTCGTGGTGATTGAAGCAGTTCGAATGGCTTATGAAGCCTATGACATTTGGGCCTATTGCATCGCCTCTTTCATTTTGATTGCATTGTGGTTTACTTTGCCGCGTCTGAGCTTAAAGCAGATTATTTCTGAGCGGAAGGTGAGAGGGGAGTTTTAAAGCTCCTTCCTTTTATAAAGGAAGGCTATACCCTCTCTCTAACTCTCTCCCAGAGGGAGAGAGGATTTTAATATCTATTGAAGCTCAGCGACTGGCTGCTCTAGTTTCTTTAATTTCAGATCAAACAAAAATGGCCCAAATGGCAAAATTGAAGCGATCAGGCCCATCAAAAACATGCTGAGCGACCATTTTTGCTTTTCACAGACCGCAAATAACACCACTAAAAACAGCACAAATAGTACGCCATGCCCCATACCAATATATTTCACTAAGATCGGATTATCCATCATGTATTTCACGGGCATCGCGATAAATAAAAGTAGCAGAAATGAAATCCCTTCAAACAAACCGACCAGACGTAAAGTTTTGATGTTCATAAGACATACTGATTTAATTAAATTAACCCTGAGTGTACCCAATATAAATTGAAGATTAAATCTTAAAAATAAAAAATATATTCAATATTTATAATGAGTTATAACCGAGTAAAGCAGTTGGTTATTTAGTTTCACGATACTATTATTGATGGCATAACTGCAAAAAAACTTTAAGTTTTCCGACAATAAACTGATCTATTTCAAGAGCAAAAAAGTTATTTAGATGCCAACTCTAAAGAAAATTTCATGAAAAAAGACGAGCAGATAGCCCGTCTTTTTCTTTTTATATCTACACTAATCTGTTTAGATCACACCACATGCAATGCGGTCACCACCACCACCTAATGGTAAGGGGTTGTCAGAATAGTTGTCGCCGCCGGCATGAACCATAATGGCACGACCCTGAAGATCCGCCAGTTTCAAACGTGGTGCAAGCAGGGTGACACGGGCAGTACCGTCAGTATTGACTTTTAATGCAGGCAAATCACCGAGGTGACCGGTCACCGGCGTACCATGATTGGGTGACTGGTTCGGATTGTAATGACTACCGGCAGCCAGTGCTGCACCCATCTTGCCATCTTTCATGGCGGGTGCACATGAACCATTTTCGTGAATATGGAAACCTCGCTCACCGGCAGGGAGCTGTTTCAGGTTGGTACGTATCACCAGACCGGCTGGACTGTCACTGAGTAATACGGTGCCAATCTCTTGACCTATCCCCTCAGCGGTTACTGCATTTACAGTCACGGCTCTGACCAGTTCATTCGATGGAGAAGTCGAGGCGCAACCTGTGAAAAGTGCAGCACTGAGCGCACAAAGTGTCGTAATTTTAAACAATGAAGACATGGTATTGGCATCCTGATCTTTATTCTGTTTTGTAAATCTATTGAAACAGAGCAAGATCAGAAGCTCTATATAGAATCAGTACTTAAATGTTTTGTTTTGTTTAAGTCGACTCAATTTGTGCTTTAAGGTGCTTTGGGCGGTGTGTCTTCGGTCTGCGGATCGATGTCATGTGCCATGGTGGCTTTAGGCATCATTAAGGGTTCATTCAAATTACTTTCATGTAACCATTCACGCCAAATTGCCAGCAAGACTGCAAGAATCACTGGACCAATGAAGACGCCGACCAGACCAAAACTGGCAATACCGCCCAGAACACCAAACATAATCAACAGGAATGGAATTTGTGTTGCGCCAGAAATCACCAGTGGACGAATTACGTTGTCGGCCGTACTGACAATACAGACGCCCCAAGCCATCACCCCAATCGCCTCAATCGTCTGTCCCTGTGAAAAGAGCCACAGTGATACTGCACTATAAGCCACTGGTGGGCCGAAAGGAATCAGGGCGAAAATAAAGGTCACAATGGTCAAGACCATCGGATTCGGTACACCCGCGACAAAATAACTCAGACCTGCCAATAAAGACTGGGCAATTGCAGTCAAACCAACGCCATAGACCACCGCACGTGTAGTGGCAGAAATGGTAGAAAAATAATGATGTACACGTGGCCCGACCACCATCTCAAAAGCTTTACGCACCTGATTTAAAATGGTCTGACCATCACGGTAGAAAAAGAACAGCGAAAGTATCGCAAAACACAATTTAAAGATATTTTTACTGACTTCATTCAATACCACTTTGCCGTAATTCAGATGACCTTGAATCCAGCTCGAGATCGATAGCGCGATACTGTTTGGATCGGTATTGATTTCATTTAAAGTTCGGCTAATTTCCTTGCCGACAATCGGAAGGCCACGAATAAAATCCGGTACATCCAGATGACCGGAAAAGACCTGTCGCTGTAATTCAAAATACAGATTACGACCTTCATGCTGCAACATAAAAATGGCGAAGATAAATGGCAGACCAAACACCAGAATCACGGCCAGAATCATCACGGTTGCACTCAGCGTTGGCCGATTGCCGCACATGCGTAACACCGACTGATACAAGGGCCAAGTCATATAGGCGATAATCGCTGCCCAAACTACAGGGATGATGAAATATTTGAGTATATGAAAACTCAAAAAAATCAGGATAAAGAACAATCCAAATAATAAGACTTTTTGTAATGTAGGCGCGTACTGTTGCACTGAATTTAATGGCTCATTTTTTAGGTCGTGTTCAGGCATATTAACTGAAAAAAAAGCGATCGAAAATGACGGCTTGGTAAGTAGCGTGATTATTTTCCCAAAGCAGTGTTAGGATTCAGCGGACTGGCTTAAAACCACTGACTGGGATCATCGATAATGGCATTCAGCACCGGTTGCCATTGATCCTGTAATTCCCGATAGATTTTTTGAGGTTTATCAAAGACTGACAGACCTTCCATAGCCAGACGGCTATAAGGTGCACGTTCTGAAATCCAGGCCACCGGCTGCTGGTCGATCTTGTCAAAAAACTGCTGTATGTCCTGATTACTGGCTGCATTCGGTTTGGTACGGTTGGCCAACAGTAAAATTTCAACCTTGCCTTTACGAATCCGCTTAATGTCCTGCAAATGCTTGAGAAAACGGCGGGTCGAATCAATATCAAAAAATGAAGGCTGGATCGGAATAATAATCGCATGCGCTTCACTGATCAGCTGCTCGGCATGATCTTCAGTCAACGCTCCCGGTGCATCAATGATCAGATACTCAATCTGCTTCGGTGCATCACCAATGGATTTGTGATTGCGCCAGTCCAGACTTTGAATCGGCATGGCCTGTTCCGGACGTTGCTTGAGCCATTGCAATGCCGATTTCTGGTTATCGGCATCGGCCAGCGCCACCTTATAACCTTTTTGTGCGAGTGCTGACGCTAAACTAATAGCTGTCATGGTTTTGCCACAACCGCCTTTCTGATTCGCAACTAAAATTGTTTTCATGACTCAAGGTGATTTTATTCTGTTCCTGCCTAGCATATCATTCTTTTCAAGCGTACCAATGGCTGATGTTTTCAACTTCAGTCGAATATTGTGCTGAAAAAATAAAGTAAATTAGGAAGATTGAATGTCCATATGGATGGCCATGCTGATTGGCACATGTATCGGGGTGGTGCTGACCACCATTATTTTAAGTCAGACACGCAATGGACGCATCAAGGCTGAATATGAGCAGTATATTGCCGAGCTGGAACTAGAACATCAGCAGGCATTGATCGCCGCGCAAAAACGCAGTGTCAATACCAGCCGTGCAGTCCTGAAAGGCAAAATGGCGGAACAGCTCGCACCGATCATGCCGGAATTTCAATATCTGCCCAGTGATGCCAAGTTTCTGGGCGATCCTGTCGATTATGTGGTCTTTGATGGCTACAGTGATTTCAGAGACGGCGAAGGCGAAGCAGAGGATATTGAAGTGGTATTGATTGATATCAAAAGTGGCGGAGCGCGTCTGACTAAAGGCCAGCAAGCGATTGCCCGTGCAGTTCAGGAAGGGCGGGTGCGTTTTGAAACCATCCGGATTGATTTCGATGATTGAGCACGACCAAGGAAAGAATAAGAAATTATGCAGAAATTACTGATCACTGCGCTGCTGTTTATGCTTGGACTGTGGGTCTGGAATGAGTTTTTTCGTGCGATCCCACATCTGGAAGAACGAGGTGTCTTGAAAAACTTTTCGGTAGAGCCGATTCAGCCCATTTCAGCTACATTTACTGTGCATGATAAACGTTTTGTTAAACCGAATCGTCGTGTCTTGCATCAGGCCAGCCCTATGGTCGGACATTTTAATGATCTGGCCTATGTCAGTAATATTGATGTGCTGTTGCTCAGTCAGTCACTGCCAGTCATGCAGGCAACATTAGCATTTGATAAAGCAAAACGCTGTTATCAAATCGAGGAACAAATCAGCCAGGCTGAAGCTGAATTTCTCAGCACGCATGTCCAGCATTTTAGTCTGATCGCTGCCAACGAGAAAATTGCCAATCAGATTCGCAGGCTAAAATCAGGGCAGAAGATTACACTCAGCGGTGATCTGGTCACAGTACATTCAGGAAGCACGGGACAGGAATTTCAGGTGGGTACAGGCTCGGAATATCATGCCCATTGTCAGTTGCTGCGTGTGACTCAGTTGCAGCAACATTAACGGCAAAACGAAAATAAATTAGCCTTGCGGTTTACGCAGTCGAGCCAGCAGCATACGCTGGCCAATCTTCGGAATCCCTGCGGCATTGATATAATTCAATTCTTCAATTTCAAAACCAGTTTCCAGTAAGGCAGTTTCAATATCCCGGTTTAAATGACAGCCATCTGCGACTTTCTTCTGAATCGGGGTGAGTAAATGCTGCAGGCGCTGGATATTTAAATTTTGTCGATTCAGCACATGTTCGACCACATGCAAGTAACCGCCCGGTTGTAGCACCCGATAAATCTCACGCAAACTTTGGCCGAGGTCAGCAATACTACACAGTGTCCAGGTCGAGATCACATGTTCTAGACTATGTTCTGCAAAAGGCAATGCTTCTGCGCTGGCCTGAATATATTCAACCTGAAAAGCAGCCTGCTGGATGCGCGGTTCTGCCAGCTTGAAAATGGCCGGATTGGGTTCTACGGCATAGACCAGATCTACTTCTTGATAGAAAGGCAGATTCAGCCCTGTACCAAAACCAATTTCCAGTACTTCACCAGAAATGTTCAAAAGCAATTCACGGCGTAAATCCATCAAGGACGGCGTTTGCATCACCTGATTTAAAAGGTGCGGAAAGATGTGTTGTTGATAAAGTTGATACAGCATTTGGGTTGTTTTAATTTAATCTGAATGTATTTTAGCTTAACTGAAAAATACAATATTCGGGAATGCCCAAGCTGACTAAATACACCCAGTTTGTTACCAAGTTCAACTGTTTATTCATTAAAAAATACGTAAGATCAAGGAAGATATCCTTAAAACGTTTGATCAACTCGATTAGGATTAGATTAAAAATGATGTTCAAACACTTTAAACATTATGCATTGTTGGCCGGTTTGTTGCTGCCTATTTCCAGCTATAGCTCGGTCGATCACAATATTGCCAAAGGTTTGCCACCTGTGGTCAAAGGACAGTCAATTTCTGTCTTGCAGCCTTTTAAAGGCGATTTCCGTATTTTGGGTTCCAAAGTCTATAGCGCTGATCCACAGGCCAAATTCTCTCCGATTGATTATGCGGTAAGTTGGGGCCTGTTTGCTGAACCTGAAATTGCCCGACATATTAGTGTCAATCAATATGACCGTTATCTGAACTGGAAAATGGATCGGGTGCCCGTGCCGGTAGAACAAGCCAAGCAGATGGTGTCCAATATGCATATCATTCCGGCCAATCCTGAAATTGCCAAGGCCATTAAAAAGGTGAAACGTGGTGATCTGGTGCGTATGCAGGGTGAGCTGGTTGAAGTGCGTGATAAAGATCTGGTCTGGACATCGTCTTTAACTCCGACCGATACCGGTGATGGCGCCTGTGAGGTATTCCGTGTCAGTTCAATTCAGTGGATTGAACAGGTTGGGAAAAGCTAAATTAAAATTTGCTATTTAGATGCCTATATAAAACCGCTTTTATGAGCGGTTTTATATACTGATAAACTGCTTATTTAGCAGTTAAAGCCTGACCTTTAAATGCAATGCCATCCCAGCCATTTTGCATAAACTGGCGGATATTCTGATGATCGCTGGCTTGAGGCGTCGCTTGTACAGCTGCATAGTGCTCGGCAAACAGGCTTAAGGTTTGGGCCTGATCCAGCCCATTGAGTCGTGCAAAGGCAAAAACTTTGGCGCTGCCTTGGTTTTCAGTGGTCGCATTGCTCTGCTGGCCATTTTTAAATGCAGTCGGGGTATGGGTATAATGCGCTTCGATATAGGCAATCACATCTGCAAATTTTGCCTCACCTGCGGCCAATTGTGCCAATAAATCTTGTGCCATGCTGTTTTCCCTTTGCAATCAATAAAAATTTCGATGCGATGAATATAGCAATTTTCTTGCGAAGTTCCATGGTATTTAATGGGTTTGCAGTTCAAGATAATCATGAAAATGATTCATAATTAATTTGAAATTCCGGATCAAATCAACTGGATCAATAAATAGAATAGGAACGTATATGGGCTGGCTTTGGGTGGCAATCGGCGGGGCAGTGGGTGCCAGTTTACGGTATGCAGCAGGGCTCTGGTTGCTAAAACCACAGATGCAATTTCCTTGGCCGACTTGGTGGGTCAATATTCTGGGCTGCTTATGTGCAGGGATCTTTTTTGCCTGTAGCCAAAAATATCCAATGCTGCAACAGGAAGCACGTCTGTTTTTAATGGTGGGGATACTGGGCGGATTTACCACATTTTCCAGTTTTGGTCTGGAAAGCTTTCAGCTCTTGAAACATGGCGCTGTAGGTTTAGCTCTATTGTATGCGCTGTCGAGTGTAATTGTTGGAATTATCGTTCTGGCGCTGGGTTTTTACTTGACTTCACTGGCTTTGGCTCAAAGCTGAAACAGACATAAAAAAGTCAGGAAACTGGAGGTTATTTCCTGACATAAACCACGATTTGAAGATCAAGATAATCGACGGTTTTTAGTTTTAGCCACGTTTAAAGCGGCCAAAACGTTTATTAAAGCTTGCCACGCGACCTTCATTGCTGGTTTGACGCTGCTCGCCAGTATAGAAGGGATGAGAAGCACTTGAAATATCAAGCGTAACATAAGGGTATGTTTTCCCCTCATATTCTTTAGTCTGGCTAGAGTTCATTGTGCTGCCAATCACAAAATAAGTATCGGCATTGGTGTCATGAAATAACACTTCACGATACGCTGGATGAATATCTGGACGCATATATAATTCCCTTATGATTCTTAATGAAATGTTATAATATAACATTTGGTATTTCAAGTCATCTAGAGTTACAGCGTGTAAGCCTTTGGGGTCAAAATTAACCTCGACTCGGCACCAGTTCTTCAAATACATCACTCAGATCATCATGAACTTTTAAATGAATCAGGTTCCAGTATTGTCCTGAAATCGTCCGGTTCACCATGAGCGTATCTGGAGATGGCTTAAACACATCCCAATATTTTAGAGAAGGTTTGAGCAACTCCATGCCATCATGATGGGCCGAGTTTTCAGCAAAATCATAATGGGTGACCAGTGGACGCATCAGAACTTCCAGCCATTGTTCATACAATTCAGTCGGGAATTTTCCGGTTTCAGTCAAGGAATGCAGCGCATCTAACTGTTGCTCGATCACGGGAATATTCTTCTCGCGTGCGGCATGAATAAGTTCCCGGAAATGCCCAATCACTTCAGTCGAAAGAGTCTTAACGCCACCATAATCATAAACAATCACAGAGCCATCTTCACGAAAGGCAAAGTTGCCCGGATGCGGGTCACAGTGAAAGCGTTTCAGATAAAAAATTTCCTGACCAATCGCACGCAGCAGACGTCGCCCTAAGGCATTGCGGGTTTCCTGTGGCCAGGTGCTGGCGGTTTCAATACTTTCTCCCATTTCCTGACTCAAGGTTAGAATATGCCGTGAAGAATATTCATGAAAAACCTGTGGAATCACAATTTTATGATCCAGTGACTCATGGAAAGCGCGGGCAACTTCCAGGTTCTGAGCTTCAATTTCATAGTTGAGCTCATTGTCCAGACTATGCTGAATTTCTTTAAATAACTGATCCTGAAGTTTACGGTCAATCTTTAAAACGCCCATCATGCGGAGCGCCAGACGTACCTGTTTCAGGTCGCTTTCACAGGCTTCATCGACACCCGGATACTGCACCTTGACCACCACTTGCTGGCCATTGGGTAAAGTGGCTTTATGTACCTGACCAATCGATGCTGCGGCAAAAGGTTGTTCATCAAACTGTTGAAATAATTGCTGTAAAGGTTTACCGAGTTCCTTTTCAATTTGCGCCTGAATGTCCTTAAATGGCATGGGCGGTGCCTGACGTTGCAATTTGGCAATGGCTTTGGCAACTTCGGGTGGAAAAATATCTTTATATTGCGAGGCGATCTGACCAACTTTCATGACCGCGCCTTTCATTTCTCCCAAGGTATCCGCGATTTGTATACCAATATCCTGAAATAATTTGCTGCGCGCAGTATTTTTTTGCTCTTCGTCGGCAGTTAAATTTTTAATTGAATTGGATAGGGTTTTACCTGCAATACTTGCGGTCATTCCGGCAAGTTTCATAAAGCGACGACCGGGTGTGCTAGCCGTTTTTGCCATGCGAGATTCCTTGAAACCAACAATTATTTGATGTATTTGATCATAGGTGACAAAGATTCAATTGCCTAGATTTAATTGTAGAGGTTGTGTTGTGATTTTCTTTAACTTCTCCATCTTTAGTGCATGATCTTTGATTTATCAGAAGATTTTTCTTCCTTTCCTGTACTTAAACCCAAACAAGATTCCTGAATACATCATTGTTTTAGGTCAGGCTGCATAATCATACTAAAGGTTGTTTTAGTCCCAAAAGTATAAAAGAAACCGATTACAGTAATGAAGAAAATTCAATGAAAGTCTATCGATATTTTACTGCTCAAGATGATGTGCATTTTTGTGTGCGTATCACTTAAACCTTAAATACAGGACCTAAGTTAGATGATTCACCCACCATGCGCTTTAATGGCACGGAGGTGATTGTAAGAGCCCCTGCTGATCAAAGATGTGATAGACGAATCGGAGATTTCCAAAGCATTAAAAAATGCGCTGGATCTTGAATCGCAGCGCATTTTCCAGCTTGAATTAATCGGCTGAACGCATTGGGTGGTCGAGACTTAAACGTTTATTGTTGCCGTATAAACGAGCTAATAAAAGTACACAGGCCACACTCAGACCCACAATCAGGCCAACCCAGACACCGGCTGCGCCCATGTCGGTAAAGCGGGACAGATACACCCCGACCGGGAAGGCAATCACCCAGTAAGCCAGCATGGTAATCCACATAGGGCCTTTGGTGTCCTGCATCCCACGCAGACAACCTGCTGCACTGATCTGCCAGCCATCCATCAGTTGATAAGCAATCGCAAACAGAATCAGATAGACCGCGATTTGGGTCACGATCATATCCGAGGTGTAGAGCGCCACGATTTCATTACGGAACGCCCAAAGCAAAATCATGGTCAGGATTGCCAGAATAGTGGCCGTAATCAGGCCGAGATATTGCACTTTACGCATTGCCTGCCAGTTCTGCTCGCCATAATAGGTGCCGACCCGAATGGTCAGGGCAATCGCCAGTGACATTGGAATCATAAATAGCTGTGAGGTCACTGAAATGGCAATCTGATGCGCCGCAACAATGGTTTCTCCCAAAGGGCTGAGCACGATCGCCGCAGTACTAAAAATACTGACCTCAAAGAAAATCGCCAGTCCGATCGGCAGGCCAAGCTGCAAGATGCGTTTCATCCATTCCGGGTTGATTTTTTCCCAATGAGTAAACGGCTGGGTGCGTTGATAGGCTTTATTCTTAAAAATATACAGTGCCAGAGTAATGACCATTAACCACTGTAAAATTGCCGTAGCAAAACCACAGCCGGCACTACCCAAGGCTGGAACAGGGCCAATTCCATACATAAATACATAGTTCAGTGGAACCAGCAACACCAGTGCCAATAGGCTGATGACGGTCACCGGACGTGGATGACCAATCGCTTCTGAATAGCCACGTAAGGCGGCATACATAGTTACTGCCGGCATACCAAAACCAATTGCATGCAGGAATAAACCGGCTTTAGGCTGCAAGCTTTCCGGTACACCTAAGATTGGTAAAGTCGCTGGCAACAGCTGCAAAATCAGGCCAGCAATAATCCCCAGAATCAGGGCCACCCAAAGTGACTGACGGGTAATGGTGGCAATTTTTTCAGGGGTACGTGCGCCATTCGCTTCAGCCACCAAGGGTGTCGTTGCAATCATGATACCGCTAAACAGCAGCATCACCGGAATCCATAGACCCACCCCGACTGCAATTGCTGCAAGGTCGGTCGCAGACAGATGACCTGCCATAATGGTATCAATCAGGCCCAAACCTGCCTGGGAAAATTGGGTCACCAGAATAGGTAACATCAGATGAAACAGTTTTTTTAATTCAAAACCAAAGGTCGTAACCGGTGTAACATTCGACACAAAAATTACTCATCGTGATCATGTGCTTAAATAGAGGGGTTTAGCGTTGTAAAGTGAGAAGCACACCAATAAAAATTACTCCGCCGCCTAAAAGACGTTGCCAGTTAATCGGCATTTTTTCGTTGCCCAATAAACCCAGATGATCGACCAGCATCGACATGGCCATCTGACCAAAAATAATCAGGCCGCTAAGCACCAGAAAGCCAAGTTTGGGGGCTGCATAAATGCTCATGCTAATCGCGTAGACACCCACGATGCCCCCAAGCCATAAATACCAGGGAACATTCATTAATTCCTGTACACCGGGTTTGGGATTGGACTGAAAAAGTACAATCACAGCGAGCACTATTGTACCAATCAAAAAGGAAAAAAATGCAGCTTGCATAGGAGAATATAAATATTCTTTCAGTTGCGTGTTAATTGCGGTTTGAAGCGTCAGCAAAACACCAATTGCAAAGACTAAAGGAAGTAAAATAATCAGTTGAGAAGATATTTTCATAATTTTAACTGTCTAATTCTATTTGAGTTTTTAGATATAACCCGGTGATCATTTTAATTTTAGCAGTGTTGCTGTCGAGTCATGTTAAAATTCAGCTATATCTTGTAGTCGTTTTTGAGTAGTTCTTTGGCTGAATTGAATCCTGCTGTTATCCCATTGTCTTTATATATTCATATGCCATGGTGCGTGCGCAAATGTCCGTATTGTGACTTTAATTCGCATGCTGTTCCTGATGGTGAATTATCACTGGAACTAGAACAGGAATATTTACATGCCTTGGTTGAGGATTTTAAAACGCAGGTCGATTTTGCCCAAGACCGCCAGATTCATACTGTATTTATTGGTGGCGGTACGCCGTCGCTGATTTCTGCTCAAGGTTATCAATGGCTATTTGATCAGTTGCAAGCCATTATTCCCTTTGCAGAAGGCTGTGAAATTACGCTGGAAGCAAATCCTGGTACGGTAGAGCATGACCCATTTGCAGGTTATTTGCAGGCCGGCATTAACCGTTTGTCGATTGGGGTGCAGAGTTTTAATACTGACCATCTTAAACGCTTGGGTCGGATTCACAGCAATGAAGATGCGATTTCTGCGATTGGATTGGCGCGTGAAGCAGGCTTTCAACGAATTAATGTCGATTTAATGCATGGCTTGCCTGAGCAGACTTTAGATCAGGCCTTGCATGATTTAAAACTTGCGGTAGAAAATGGCGCGACACATATTTCCTGGTATCAGCTGACGATTGAACCGAATACGGTATTTTTCCGTACCCAACCTATTCTACCGGTAGATGATGTACTTGAAGAGATTCAGGAGCAGGGCGAAATTTATCTCAAAGCTCAAGGCTTTATCAATTATGAAGTTTCTGCCTGGCGTAAAGAACTACCTTCAGCGCATAACCTGAATTATTGGCAATTCGGCGATTATCTGGCGATTGGTGCGGGTGCACATGGCAAAGTGACTCAACCTGATGGCGTATATCGTTTCCAGAAAACCCGCTTACCTAAGGACTACTTAGCCAAAGTACCTGCTGAACATTTGCAGTTTAAGCGTATTGAAGCTGCAGAGATGCCATTTGAGTTTATGATGAATGCGCTACGCTTAAATCAGGGCGTAGAGGCTAAATTTTATATCGAGCGTACTGGTCAAAGTTTGGACACCCTACAAGATTTATTGAACTCTTTACGTAAACGAAAATTAATGATCTATGATCAAAACCGGCTTGCATGTACCGAGCAGGGGCATATCTTCTTAAATTCGGTACTGGAAGAATTTCTTTAACTGATTTTTATTTTCTGAACATTTTTCAAAGACCTTCATAAATCTATATGGGGGGTTTTATTGTGCAGATTTTACCAGATCAGGAGTTTTTAGCTTGGCATAGAGCACACCGGTTTTTAAATCAAACAAATAAGCTTTAAAAGCTAGAGTTGAATAAGAGAAATTACAAGCACAAAAAAAGCACTCTAAGAGTGCTTTTTTTCAATATCTTGCTTCTAAATTATAGAGCAACGATATTTACAGCTGTAGGGCCTTTTTGACCTTGAGCTACGCTGAAAGAAACCTTTTGGCCTTCAACTAAAGTTTTGAAACCTGAACCAGTGATTTCGCTGAAATGAGCAAAAACGTCTGGACCTGATTCTTGTTGAATGAAACCGAAACCTTTAGTTTCGTTGAACCATTTTACTGTACCGTTAACTGTATTAGACATAATGTAACCTATTGAATCGTATGAATTTATAGCCAAAATTTCAGATGACTAACTGTAACTTTGAAAAATAAAAAGGATGGAGCTTTTTGATCTGTAATACGAAGGTTTATGACTAAAACTGCGATACTTAAAAGAAACTAACCAAAACAAGAATTTTTCTAGTTGGGATTATCATACCGCTTATTTTGAGATATACAAGCGTTTTATTTATCTAATTTATTAGGCTATTGAAAAATATAAAATTAAACCTGTATATTTTGTATTCAGGCCGGTGTTTTTAGGGTTTTAAAAGGTTAGCTCTCAATAAAAAGAGCGCCGAAGCGCTCTTTGTAATTCAATTTACAGCTTAGTAATCAAAACTAAAGTGCTCTGGCGCCAGTGCGGTCATGGTTTTGGATGGATTCACCATCGCTTCAGCATGACCTTGGGTACGAGGCAGAATACGTTCGAAATAGAAATCAGCGGTTTTGATTTTTGCTTTATAGAACTCAGGTACTTCTGCGCCATCGCCAGAAGCCAGTTTGGCTGAGGCAACTGCGGCTTGCTGCGCCCAGAAGTATGCCATCATCACATAGCCCGAGAACATCAGAAAATCGACTGAAGCAGAAGAGACGATATCGCGGTCTTTACGGGCTGCCAGCATGATTCGAACAGTTAATGCATTCCACTGGGCACATAGCTTGGTGAGATCCCAGGCAAAACGGCGCATATATTTATTACGCGCATGCTGACCACAGAATTTCAGGATTTCAGCGGTGTAATCACGAATCACTTTGCCTTTCGAGGTTAACAGTACTTTACGACCGATCAGATCGAGTGCCTGTACACCTGTCGTTCCTTCGTACAAGGTAGAGATACGTGAATCACGCACGATCTGTTCCATGCCCCATTCTTTGATATAGCCATGACCACCAAAGATTTGCATACCGTGATTCGATGCTTCATAGCCCATTTCAGTCAGGAAGCCTTTTAGAATCGGGGTATAGAAACCTAAGTGATCATCATGCTGTTCAAAGGCAGCGGTATCGCCACGCAATAAAGCATCATTCATGTTGTCGGCAATTTGCGCAGCATGATAAATCATGGCACGGCCACCTTCGGCAATGGCTTTTTGCGTCAACAGCATACGGCGTACATCGGCATGATGAATGATGGCATCCGCCACTTTTTCCGGATCTTTTTTGCCAGACAGGGCACGCATCGACATACGTTCTTTGGCATACGGCAGAGCACCTTGGAAGGATAACTCCGCATGACAGATGCCTTGAATCGCAGTGCCAATACGCGCAGTGTTCATGAAGGTGAACATGGCATGCAAGCCTTTATTCGGTTCACCAATCAAGTAACCCGTGGCCTTGTCGAAATTCAGCACGGCTGTTGCTGAGGCACGAATCCCCATTTTATGTTCAATCGAACCGCAATTGACTGGATTGCGCTCACCGATGCCACCATCGGCAGCAGCAATAAATTTCGGTACGATAAACAGTGAAATGCCTTTAGTACCTTGCGGTGCATCCGGAAGGCGCGCCAGCACGATATGTACGATATTTTCAGTGAGATCGTGCTCGCCTGCGGAAATAAAGATTTTGGTTCCTGAAATGGCATACGTGCCATCTTCTTGCGGCTCGGCTTTGGTTTTAACCTGACCCAAGTCGGTACCACATTGCGGCTCAGTCAGACACATGGTGCCAGCCCAAGTACCCGCAACCAGATGCGGCAGATAGGTATTCTTCTGCTCATCGGTGCCGTACTGGATAATGGTATTGATACAGCCCACGCTTAAACCCGGATACATCTGGAATGACCAGTTTGCAGTTCCCATCATTTCCGATTTGATCAGGTTTAAAGACATTGGCAGGTTTTGACCACCAAACTCTTCAGGATAAGACAGACCTTGCCAGCCACCTTGGACGAACTGATCATAAGCGTCTTTAAAGCCCTTAGGCGTTTTCACTTCGCCATTTTCAAAATGACAGCCTTCAGCATCACCGCTTTCATTCAGAGGTGAAAGTACATTTTCACAGAAATCTGCTGCACCTTCCAAGATCATGTCTACCGTGTCGGTATCGGCATATTCACCATTCGACAAATTCTGGTAGTGCGCAGGGTAATCGAGCACTTCATTCATGAGGAAGCGAATGTCGTGTAAAGGGGCTTTATATGCTGGCATGCGTTTAATCCTGATTAAAATAGTTTTGGATTATCTGTATCGATTCTTTGATTATTCATATTTGAGATAAAAAAACATTGATAAGGCAAGCAAATAAAAATGTCAGAAAAGCGAATCGAGTCTTAGAGCCAACCAATAAAATCGGATGATTTCATCTTCTGGCTGTCAGCGTACAGAAAGGTTGAAAACTTCTTATCTGATTGGACTTTAATGAATTGAACACCAGATTGTCTAGTGCTACTTTTGTATGAATTGTACTCAATTGTTATCAATAAAAAATTCAAGTTAAAAATGTCATTAAATCCAGTAGCTGAATTTTTAGTCTTTAATAATGGAGTTAAGATCAATTCGGATTGTTGTTACAACCCGAATTCTCTGGTCAAAATAACTGGATATTTATAGAAAATCTTTTAAATCTGGTTTGATGCCATTCCAGATAGAAAAAGATTCCAGTGCCTGACCGACCAGCATGCCAAAGCCTTCAGATGTTGGCACAGCACGTGCTTTGGCCTGATCAAGGAAGGAGGAAGGCTTGCCATAGGCCATTTCATAGGCATAGTTAAACTGTAAGGCTTCTGGAAGCAGCAAAGCATCACCGCTGAGACTGGCTGAAGTGGCATTGATCACCAGATCAAACTCACCTGCAAGATGTTCTAGTGAAATAGCCTGTAATTCGAGCTGCGCTACAGCATCCTGCAGATCCGCAACCAGTTGTTCAGCGCGTGCCAAGGTGCGATTGGCAATCACAATTTTTTTTGCGCCTGCCTGGGCGAGAGGATAGATCACGCCACGGGTTGCGCCGCCTGCACCGATAATCAGGATGTTGGTATTTTCCAGCGGCCAGTTGAGTGCACGAATCGCATCGACCAGACCTTGACCATCAGTATTATCGCCATGCAAAATACCATTTTTTATCCACAGGGTATTCACTGCCTTGGCAATTTTGGCTCGCTCACTGAGCACCTGACACTGGGCAAAAGCCTGCTCTTTAAACGGCACGGTGACATTCATCCCGATTCCGCCATGGGCAAAAAACTCCTGAATATTGGCCTCAAAGCCATCCAGTGGAGCCAGACGTTTGCTGTAATTTAGATCAATTCCGGTTTTTGCTGCAAAAGCATGATGCAATTCTGGAGAGCGTGACTGTTCAATCGGATTACCAATCACGGCAAATTGTTTGCTCATTTCACAATGTCCATGTGCTGAAATGAGCATCAATATACGTGAAAAAGCGCAGGGACTAAAGCCTGCGCTGTTTTAAATAAGGGGGCTGGAAGTGCGGTTTAGGAACTGCAGATGTCCATAATATGTTCTGCAAATACCAGCGCCATACTAAGCACAGCTCCGACCACAGTCAGGATACTCACCAGAATAGCCGCGCCATCCAGAAGCAGATTATGACTCAAAACGGCGGTACTCATCGCACTGATGGCGAGAGCCAGAAAAAGCCAAAAGGCAAAAACAGGAAGATTTAATTGAAGATGATGCATTGTTATTCTCACTAGACATCTAATAGATTGTGATCGATGTAGCGATAGGATGCCGCGACCAAATCAGGGATTACTCTGCAGCAGTATAGAGGAATAATGGATTAAAACAGCCCTCTATTTGAGGGCTGTTTGTATCATTTCATTGCAGTTGATTTTAATTCTGTGAGCCAGTCATGGGGTTTCAGATAGTAATCGGTCAAACGCTTTTCCGGCGAGCCTTCATCCCATTCAGGACGATAGGACCAGCCGGTCAGCGGAGGCAAGCTCACCAAGATTGATTCAATTCGGCCGCCGGTCTGCAAACCAAATAGCGTACCGCGGTCATAAACCAGATTGTATTCGACATAACGGCCACGACGATACAACTGGAACTCGCGTTGTGCTTCGGTATAAGGCTTATCCTGATTACGCTGGAAAATCGGCAGAATCGCCTCTAGATAACCATTGCCTACGGCCTGTATATACTGGAAACAGGTATCAAAATCCCACTGATTCAGATCATCAAAGAATAACCCGCCGACACCACGCTGTTCATCACGATGTTTTAAATAGAAATAATCATCACACCATTGTTTATGTTCAGGATAAATCTCTTCACCAAATGGCGCACACAGATCATGCGCCGTCTGATGCCACGAAAGGACATCTTCATCATTTGGATAGAACGGCGTCAGGTCGAAACCGCCACCAAACCACCAGATTGGATCTTGCCCTTCTTTTTCTGCAACGAATAAACGTACGTTGGCATGTGAGGTTGGTACATTCGGATTTTTCGGATGGATGACCAGCGATACACCCATCGCTTGCGCCTTGGCACCGGCAATATTGGGATGGCGTTCAGTGGCTGAAGCGGGCAGTTTGGAAATATTGATATGGGAGAACATCACCCCGCCTTTCTCAATCACGGTACCATTTTGCAAGACACGCGAACGGCCACCACCACCTTCAGGACGTTCCCAGTCATCAATGATAAATTCGGCCGTACCGCCGCCAGCACGCTCCTGTTGTTCCAGTGCTGCACAAATCCGTGCCTGCAAGTCGAGGAGAAATTCACGAACGCGTTGAATATCCGCAGATGTAGGATGCTGCATCAGAGCCTCGTAGGGAAATAAAAAACTAGCTACATCAAAGCATAAAATCAGTCAAAGATTAAGGTCTATTTAGCAATGTAGTGGATTGAACCAGGCTTTAAATTTGAGTATTGATGGACAGAATGGGGTATTAAATCCGACCAAATGGCTAGGTTGAATTCTTTTTTCAAGCTCCGCACAATAACTTGCAAGCGCTCATGGGTTTGAGCATTTCTCGATGGTAATAGGTGGGTGTCATGTCGGTACAGGTCAATTCCCTGATTCAAAAATATAATGTTCCCGGTCCCCGCTATACCAGTTATCCGACCGTTCCATATTGGGAAGAGCAGAATTTCTCACTGGAACAATGGAAGCAAACGCTGAAAAAATCCTTTACTGAATCCAATCAAAGTGAAGGCATCAGCCTGTATATCCATCTGCCATTTTGCGAAAGCCTGTGCACTTTTTGCGGGTGTCATAAGCGAGTCACGAAAAAACATGAAATGGAACAGCCCTATATTCAGGCAGTGCTGAAAGAATGGGATTTGTATTGTGAGTTGCTGAAAGATAAGCCAATGATTAAAGAAATTCATTTGGGCGGGGGAACACCGACTTTCTTTTCTGTTGAGCATTTGACTCAACTGATTCAAGGTATTTTGGCCAAAGCAGACATAGCGCCTGTGCATGAATTCAGTTTTGAAGGGCATCCGAACAATACCACGCGTGAGCATTTGCAAGGCTTGTATGATCTGGGCTTTCGCCGGGTCAGTTATGGGGTGCAGGATTATAATGAAACCGTGCAAAAAGCCATTCACCGGATTCAGCCCTATGAACATGTCAAACAGGTAACCGAATGGGCGCGTGAAATTGGCTATGAGTCGATTTCGCATGACTTGGTGTTTGGCCTGCCTTTTCAGCATCTGGACGATGTCTTAAATACCATTGAGCAAACCAATTCACTTCTGCCGGATCGTTTGGCTTTATATAGCTATGCACATGTGCCCTGGATTAAAGGCAATGGCCAGCGCGGTTTTAAAGATGCCGATGTACCCAAAGATGCGATCAAACGTGAATGTTATGAAGCGGCTAAAAAGAAACTGCTGGCGCATGGTTATCATGAAATTGGCATGGATCATTTTGCTTTAGATACAGATGGCATGTACCAGTCCTTTCAAGCTGGAACATTACACCGCAATTTTATGGGATATACCGCCTCTAAAACTCAAGTGATGATCGGTTTAGGCATTTCTTCGATCAGTGATAGCTGGTACAGCTTTGCCCAAAATGTGAAAACCATTGAAGAATATTATGCGTGTTTAGCTCGCAATGAAATTCCGGTATTTAAAGGACATGTCTTAAATCAGGAAGATTTGATTGTTCGTCAGCATATTCTGAATTTGATGTGCAGCTTTAGTACCTCATGGGAAAAACCCGAGCTATTTTTCCCTGAAATTGATCAGGTCTTGGTGCAGCTTGAAGAAATGGCACAGGATGGTTTGATTCAAATGACAGACTCATCAGTCACGATTTTGGAGAAAGGGAAACCATTTGTACGTAATATTTGTATGGCTTTTGATTTACGTTTAAAGCGACGCATGCCCGAGAACCGGATTTTTTCGATGACGATTTAATACTTAATCCACCCCAGCCCTCCTTTAAGAAAGGAGGGAGTTTTCTCCTCTTTTTGAAAGAAGGAAAAGCCTCCCTGAGCAAGACTTAAGCATTGTTTTAAGTCGAAGCGCAAGAAAGGGAGGTTTGGAGGGATTTATTAAGGGGAGGATTTAAAAATCATCCTTCTGATAAAGATGCGCCATACGTTCATGTTTGGTTTTGAGATATTGCTCATTAAACGGATTTAAGCCGACGGTGAGGGGCACCCGATCGACCACATTAATCCCTTGGGCTTTTAAAGCTTCAATTTTTAAAGGATTGTTGGTCACCAGACGTACCGCTTTGACCTGCAAATGATCCAGCATAATGCTGCACATGTCATATTGACGTGCATCAGCCGGCAGGTTCAGCATTAAATTGGCATCGACCGTATCATGTCCCTGATCTTGCAGGGCATAGGCACGAATCTTGTTGGTCAGGCCAATACCGCGTCCTTCCTGACGCAAATACAGAATCGCCCCGCGACCTAACTCATTGATCAGCTTTAAAGTCGCCTGCAATTGCGGGCCACAGTCACATTTCAGTGAAGCAAAGGCATCACCGGTTAAACATTCAGAATGTACACGAACCACGACTGGCTCGTCAGAAACTTCTTCAAGTCCTTTAGATAGCGCGACATGTTCTTCGCCAGTCTTAGGGTCTTGAAATACAGTAATTTTAAATTCACCGTGAGCGGTAGGTAATCTTGACGTTGCGACAAATTCGATTGGCACAGCTGAACCCGTTAAATCCTGAAAGTGGCTAAAGTATAGCGTAATGATTGAACATTGGTAGAATTGCAAAGTCGAAATTCTGTATTAGATTTTCTTTTTTGTAGAAAGCAGACGATAATAGTTGATAAATAGTAAGATTATTCAGGATAATCGTAGCCTGCGATTTTTTCACCCCGATGAGATCATTGTTTAATATTGCATCGCTAGAAGCGTAGCTGAATTGAAGCTGCTACAATTCAGCTATATGATCGGGTACTCCCCATTGACCTAGCTTTAGATTTGCCAGGCTTTAGAAGGCTTTGCCATAATATGCTGTATACAGAAATCCCTACTCAACGCCCTGTAACACCGTTGCTGGATACGATCAATCATCCTGAGCAACTACGTTTACTCGAGCAAAGCCAGCTAGCGCAAGTGGCAGATGAGTTACGTCAATTCATTTTGTATGCTGCCGGGCAAAGTGGTGGACATTTTGGTGCCAACCTCGGTGTTATTGAACTTACGGTGGCTCTGCACTATTGCTTCAATACTCCACATGACCGTCTGATCTGGGATGTGGGGCATCAGGCCTATCCGCATAAGGCATTGACCGGCCGTCGTGAACAGCTCACTACTATCCGAGCCAAAGATGGTCTGGCAGCCTTTCCAGCACGTGAAGAATCTGAATTTGATACCTTTGGGGTAGGGCATTCTTCGACGGCAATTTCTGCTGGTCTGGGCATGGCCTTGGCACGTCGCTACCAGAACAAGCCATGTGAAGTGGTATCGATTATTGGCGATGGCGCCATGACGGCGGGTATGGCCTTTGAAGCCTTGAACGATGCCGTTGCGCACAATGCCGATCTGATGGTGGTGCTGAACGACAATGACATGTCGATTTCTTGCAGTACTGGCGGTTTTGCCAAGCATCTGGCGGCGATCTGGGAGCGCGGTGAATTCGTTAATATTACCGAGGAAGGTGAAGCTTACGTACAGCCGCATCCGGAGTGGCTGTATAACTCACGCTTGCACTGTGCCGCGACTGATGCCGCAGATAACCTGTTTAAAGCCATCGGCTTTGACTATTTCGGCCCTTATGACGGTCATGATGTCAAACAACTGGTGCATGTATTTAAAGCGCTGAAAAAGCGTACAGGCCCACGTCTGATTCATATCTATACTAAAAAGGGCAAGGGCTTTGCGCCGGCCGAATCGGATCAAATCAAATATCACGCGATTAGCAAGCTTAATGCCATTACCGCTGCCAAGACTGCACCGAAATATTCGGATGTATTTGGGCAGTGGCTCTGCGATGAAGCAGCACAGGACTCGCGCTTGCTCGCGATTACACCGGCCATGTGCGAAGGCTCAGGTATGGTGCAGTTTGCCAAAGAATATCCGGAACGTTTTTTCGATGTCGCGATTGCAGAGCAGCATGCCGTGACGCTGGCTGCGGGCATGGCCTGTGAAGGCTTAAAGCCGGTCGTGGCAATTTATTCGACCTTCCTGCAACGTGGTTATGACCAGCTGGTACACGATGTGGCCTTACAAAATCTGGATGTGACCTTCGGTATTGATCGTGCTGGTCTGGTCGGTGAAGATGGCCCGACCCATGCCGGTGCCTATGACTATGCCTATATGCGGACGATCCCGAATATCGTGATCATGGCACCAAAAGACGAAAATGAATGTCGTCAAATGCTGCATACCGCTTATTTATATCCCGGGCCGGCAGCTGTGCGTTATCCACGTGGTAATGGCTTAGGGGTGGATATCCAGCAAAAGATGCTTGAAATTCCAATCGGTCAGGCGGAAATTGTCGCCAGCTTTAATGCGCAGTGTGACGAATATATTTCTGTGCTGGCTTTTGGCAGCCGGGTACAGGCCGCAGTCGACGCCGCTGAAGCCTTTGCAGTGAAACATGAGATTGGTGTGCGTGTTGTGAACATGCGTTTTATCAAACCTCTTGATACGCAAATGCTGGATGATCTGGCATCAAGCACCAGTCTGTTTGTGACAGTAGAAGAACATGCCGTGATGGGCGGTGCGGGTAGTGCTGTGAATGAATATCTGGCAGAAGCACAGATTGTGAAACCGCTGCTGAATCTTGGTTTAGACGACACGTTTATGGCTCAGGCCACGCATGCACAAATGTTGCAGCAGGCCGGATTGGATGCGCAAGGTATTGAAAAATCAATGAATCAAGCCTGGTCAGCCTTGGGGCAAAGCGTTTTGTCATAAGTTCTTAAAAATTTTAGACACATTTTCTCCAAAAAAGCCCTGATATTTGCTAAGATATCGGGGCTTTTATGCATTATTCTTTATCAGTTTCTTTAAATTTGTAGTGGGTGTTCAATGGAACCTATGGTGGTGATGGCTGCGCGTGCGGCTCAGTTAGTTGGTCAAGAGCTTTTAAAAGCGCATCAGAATCGTCATAAACTCGATCTACAAGTCGAAGAAAAAGGAATTGATGGTCCAGTAACGCGTGTAGATCGTTATTTGGAGCAGTTGACCATCGATACCCTACGTAAAAGCTATAAAAATCACAGTTTCCTTGGTGAAGAGTTTGGCTATCAGGAAGGTAATGGTCACGACGCCGATTGGTGTTGGGTGATCGATCCACTGGATGGTACTTTAAACTTCATTAACGGTTTCCCGCATTTCTGTATCTCTATCGCAGTTCAGCACAAAGGCATTACTCAACACGGGGTGATTTATGACCCGGTGAAAGATGAGCTATTCTCTGCCAGTCGTGGTCGTGGTGCCATGATGAACCAGCGTCGTATTCGTGTGAATGTCAAAGACAGCCTGGAAAATACCTTTATGGCTGTTGGTCACGCTTACCGTGCTAAACGTAATGGCGAAGTTGTATCTTATGCCAAGAACCATTTTCAAAGTTTGTTAAACGTGACTGAAGCTGGCGCGCAATATCGTCGTTCAGGTTCTGCGGCATTGGATTTAGCCTATGTTGCTGCAGGCCGTTTTGATGCTTACTTCGAACTTGGTTTAAAACCTTGGGATATCGCAGCGGGCGAATTGATCGTGAAAGAAGCAGGCGGTACTGTAGTTGATGCACGTGGTGGTAGCGACTCTATGGAAAATGGTCAAGTTTTGGCTTGTTCAATGAAAATGCTTAAACCTTTAATGCAAGCAGTTGTTCCTGCTTGGGGTGAGGCAGCAAAATAATCGGGTTTAGATGAATTATATCTAATTTTCAAAAAAGGCATCCTTCGGGATGCCTTTTTTGCAGCAGTGAAATAGTTAACAGGGAGGAAAAGCCTGTTTTTTAACGCACATGAATACGGGAACTATCAAGTGAATTGGCAAAAATTGCCTTTTTATACCAGTCGTTACATTTTATATTCATATTTAAGTCTATGAAATTCATATATAAATCACAAATAAAGCAAATTTATTTGAAAACTTAATGACATTGTTGATTATTCTGCTATAATCTTGCCACGCACTTAATTTTCCGTTCTTTACCTGAACACTATCTTCTAATCATTGTATGCGCGTTCTGTCCATAGAGAGGACATATCCTTCGCGCCCCAATCGCTTAAGCGATTCCTTCAGGTTTGCGGCCGTAATCATATACGTGCGTTATATCCACATCGTCGTTATTCGGATCGCTGCTGAATCCTAACTTTTTCAGCTCTATTTGCTGTGCCGCTTTTTGCCGATGTCCATATTGTAATTTATTTAATGGAGCACCCACTTCAGGGTGAACACTCTCTATGAGCAAAACTTTTGCTGATTTTTCCCTCGACGAATCTCTAACCCAGGCTCTCGATGCTTTAGGCTTTACTACTCCAACTCCTGTACAAGAACAAGCGATTCCAGCTGCACTTGAAGGTAAAGACCTTCTTGTGTCAAGCCAAACAGGTTCTGGTAAAACTGCTGCTTTCTTGCTTCCTACCTTAAATGCGTTGGCAAGCCAAGATACATTAGTACCATTTAAAGACCGTATGAAAGCGGTTACTCAACCGAATATTCTGGTGATTTCACCGACTCGTGAATTGGCACAACAGGTATGTCAAGACGCAATTGCATTTGTACGTCACATGAAAGGTGTTCGTATTGCTGCAATCATGGGCGGTATGCCTTTCGGTAAGCAAATTCAACAGTTAAAAGGCGCGCAAGTTGTTGTTGCAACTCCAGGCCGTCTACTTGACTTGGTGAATCGCCGTCAAATCAAACTTGATAAAGTTGATGCGTTAATCGTCGATGAAGCTGACCGTATGCTTGACCTAGGTTTCTCTGAAGACTTGGAAGCAATTGGTGAGTTGGCTGCAAACCGTAAACAAACTCTAATGTTCTCTGCGACGTTTGCACCACGTATCATTACACTTGCAGAACGCATGATGAATGATCCACTGCGTATTTCGATTGAAACTGGTCACTCTACAAATACTGACATTACTCAGACTTTGCATTGGACTGACGGTTTCGAGCACAAGAAAAAACTGCTTACTCACTGGTTGAACGAAGAAGACGTTGATCAAGCAGTTGTATTTGCGTCAACTCAAGAAGACACAGATATGTTGGCTGAAGAACTTGCTGAAGCAGGCCTATCAGTTGTAGCGCTGCATGGTGCTATGCCACAAACTGTTCGTAACCGTCGTTTACGCAGCATCCGTGAAGGTCGTGCGAAGATCTTGGTTGCAACTGACGTTGCTGCTCGTGGTCTTGACGTACCAACCATTTCACACGTAATTAACTTCGGTCTTCCAATGAAGAACGAAGACTATGTACACCGTATTGGTCGTACAGGTCGTGCCGGTCGTACTGGTAAAGCCATTACACTTGCAACTTACCGTGAGCGTGGCAAAATCCGTGCTTTGGAAGACTTCCTTGATGCGCGTTTAAACGTATCTGAAATCGAAGGTCTTGAGCCATCTCCACCTCCTGCACGTGGTAGCCGTGATGGCGCTGGTCGTGGTCGTGGTCGTGATGGCGGCGGTCGTCGTGATGGCGGTCGTGGTGGTTTTGGCGGTGGTCGTCGTTTTGAAGGCGAAAGCAACTTCAAACGTCGTGAAGGCGGTGATGATCGTCCACGTCGTAGCTTCGATGACAAACCACGTGGCGAACGTCCGGCATTTGGCGAAGATCGTCCACGTCGTGACTTCGGTGATCGTCCAGCGCCACGTCGTGAAGGCGGTTTCGGTGATCGTCCACAACGTTCGTTTGATGACCGTCCAAAGCGTGACTTTGGTGACCGTCCAGCGCCACGTCGTGAAGGTGGTTTTGGCGACCGTCCACAACGTTCGTTTGATGACCGTCCAAAGCGTGACTTCGGTGATCGTCCAGCTCCGCGTCGTGAAGGTGGTTTTGGTGACCGTCCTCGCTCTAATGATGACAACCGTGGCAACCGTGTAGATTACAAGCCAGCTCGTGAAGGCGGTTATGGTGATCGTCCAAAACGTGATTTTGGTGATCGTCCTGCTCCACGTCGTGAAGGTGGTTTCGGTGATCGTCCAGCGCGTTCATTCGGTGATGACCGTCCAAAACGTGATTTCGGTGATCGTCCAGTACGTCGCAACTTTGATGACAAACCACGTGGTGAACGTTCGTTCGGTGGTGAAGATCGTCCACGTCGTAAATTTAACGACTAATAGAGTCGCTAGATGAAGATAAAAAACCGGTAGAAATACCGGTTTTTTATGCATTGAGTTTTTTGCTTTTTAACGTAAAATGTCTACTAATTCATATTTTGTCAGGGTTATGATAATTATTAATATGAAAAGTTTAGCCGCTCGATCTCAATTGATAAAGGTGCATATGCCATATATCGCATTGACTTTGATTTTATGTAATATTATCTATTATTTATACAGTGTTTTTAATTAATCAATCTAGTCATTTTAAGCCTAAGTACATATTTTTATTATAAAAAACACGAAATAATCAATTGTTGTCATCTTTTTATGATATTCCCCCACCTTTTTCAACTGCTAACATTTTGAACTTCGTTCCTTTATAGTATGCATGCTGAAAAAATGTAGGAATAAACTCAGCTATGAAAAATCAAACAGCGCGAGATGCTCAGTCTTTGATTGAAGTCAAGAATTTGAGCTTCAAACGAGGCGAGCGCGTGATTTATGACGACGTGTGTTTAAATATTCGTCGTGGGCAGATTACCGCCATTATGGGGCCATCCGGAACTGGTAAAACTACCTTATTAAGATTGATCGGTGGGCAGCTGACGCCTGAGCATGGTCAGGTCTTATTGGATGGCAAAGATATTGCCTCGATGTCACGTTCCGAACTTTTTTCAGCACGTGCACGGATGGGTATGCTATTTCAGAGCGGTGCTTTGTTTACCGATATGAGCGTGTATGAAAATGTCGCGTTTCCAATTCGGGCCCATACCAAACTGCCAGAACATCTAATTAAGGAAATCGTGGCATTGAAACTGGAATCCGTCGGCTTGCGCGGTGCAGAGCAAATGATGCCATCGGAACTGTCTGGTGGTATGAACCGACGTGTGGCTTTGGCCCGGGCGATTGCGCTGGACCCTGAACTGATCATGTACGATGAACCCTTTGCCGGACAAGATCCGATTGTGATGGGGGTATTGACTCGCCTGATCCGTTCATTGCGTGAAGCACTAGATCTGACCACGATTATTGTCTCGCATGATGTGACAGAAACCTTATCCATTGCTGATTACATTTATATTGTGGCAGAAGGCAAGATCCAGGGCGAGGGGACACCGGCAGAGCTAAAAGTGCATCCTTCAACTTTTGTGCAGCAATTCCTGACGGGTTCGGTGGAAGGTCCAGTCGATTATCAGTTTAGTCACCGGGCTTATTTAAGTGATGAGGTACGTTCATGAATGCAATTGCCGCATTAGGTAGACGCGTTATTGAACGTGTACAGGGGATTGGGGTCGCAACCCTGATGCTGTTGCAGATCTTATTTTCCATGCCGACCTGGCTTGGGCTAAGACTATTTGTTTATCAGATGTATCGGGTCGGGGTATTGTCCCTGCTGATTATTGTGGTTTCTGGTCTGTTTATTGGTGCCGTGCTTGGCTTGCAGATGTTCAGTATTCTGTCGACCTTTGGCAGTGAATCCATGCTTGGTACAGCGGTGGCGTTGACCTTGCTGCGTGAATTAGCACCTGTGGTCGCGGCTTTGCTGTTTGCAGGACGTGCCGGTTCGGCTTTGACCGCAGAAATTGGTCTGATGAAAGCCACTGAACAATTGTCCAGTATGGAAATGATCGGGGTGGATCCCTTAAAACGGGTGATTTCGCCACGTCTCTGGGCGGGGATTTTCAGCTTGCCTATGCTTTCGGTGATCTTTGCCGCAGTCGGAATTATGGGCGGCAAAATGGTCGGTGTAGACTTTTTGGGGGCTGATGAAGGCGCTTATTGGAGCGGCATGGAAAGCAGCGTGCAATTCTATAAAGATGTCTTGAATGGCACTATTATTAAAAGTTTTGTATTCGCATTAATGTGTACCTGGATTGCGGTATATCAAGGCTATGCCTGTGTACCAACATCGGAAGGTATTGCAACTTCTACAACGCGTACAGTCGTGTATTCTTCACTGTGCGTTTTAGGCTTTGATTTTGTGTTGACTGCGGTCATGTTCGGAGGTGTTTAATGAAATCACGTACTAGTGAGCTGGCCGTTGGTGTTTTTGTTATTTTATTTGGTATTGCCTTATTCTTTTTAGCGATGCGTGTCAGTGGTCTGGTCGGCAGCAATATTTCCGACAGCTATAAAATGACGGCAACTTTTGAAAATGTGAATGGCATCAAGCCACGTGCCAAAGTCGCTTTAAGCGGGGTGAAAGTGGGACAGGTCGATGAGATTACCCTGGATCCTGTAACGCGTCTGGCAACCGTACATATGACCTTAGATGGCTCATTGACCTCGTTTAATGCTGAACAATTAAAGCAAGTTCAAGAGGAAGCTCTGGACGAGTTACGCTACAGCTCGGACTATGAAGCAGCGACACCTGCGCAACAAAAAGACATGGAAAAACAACTGTTAGCTAACATGAAATCCATCACCAATATTGATGAAGATGCTTATATTATGGTAGCGACCAATGGCTTATTGGGTGAAAAGTACCTGAAAATTATTCCAGGTGGTGGTCTGAGCTATTTGCAACGCGGCGATCAGATTGCCAATACCCAAGGCACTATGGAAATTGAAGATTTGGTGACGAAGTTTATTACCGGTGGTGCCGGCAAATCGTCAGATAGTCAAGAAACTACATCGGAACAGACGACAGTTTCAGAAACAATAGATGCAGAACCTGCATTTGTTGAATAATAGATTGAGGAGAATTCAGTGAAGACTTTAGTAAAACAAACGCTTGCAGTAAGCATTCTTTCAACAATGGTTGCTGGTACAGTGTTTGCTGCACCGTCTGAAGCACCACCTGCTTTTATTAAAAAAGTAGCAGATGGTTTAATTGAGCGCCTCAAAGCTGACAATGCAAAACTGCAATCAAATCCAGCTTTGGTCAAAAGCATTGTGCGCCAGAATCTGGATCCGTATATTGATTCTCAGTCTTTCACACGTATTGTGATGGGCACGTATGCCACGAACCAATATAGTACGGCGGCACAGCGTGCGCAGTTTGAAAAGAATTTCCGTGAAACCTTAATTGAAAACTATGGTTCTGCCTTTGCCAAGTTCAGTAATCAGACTTATAGCGTGCGTCCTTACAAGGCCAGCAACAGCAAAAACCCTGTTGTGACCATCGACTTTAATAACAAAGGCGAGAAAATTCCAGTAGCATTCCAGCTAGTGGACAAGGGTTCACAATGGAAAATCCGCAACATCAACGTATCGGGTATTGACCTGGGTTTACAGTTCCGTAACCAGTTTGCTGCGACGGTAAAACGTAATGGCGGTAATATTGATAAAGCAATTGCCAACTTTAAACCGGATGCAGAAGCTGCAATCGACAAGAAATAATCAAACAGGTGAGCCGTGATTACATTCAAGGATCAGGAACTACAGGTTTCAGGCAAGATTGACTATGACAATGCACAGGACTATTACTTAAATGGTCTGCGTGTGATCCAGTCACAAAGCAAGTTTCCACTTGTGGTTAACCTGGCTGAGCTTGAAAGTGGCAGTACTTTGGCTTTGGCAGTGTTGGTGCGCTGGTTGCGCCAGACTCCTCAGGCTCAAGGGCTACAGTTTAAAGCTGTTCCTGCTAAAATGATGAATATCATTCAGGCCAGCCATTTGCAGGATGATTTAAACATCGTTCAGTAAAAGAAAAGCACCGAAAGGTGCTTTTTTATTGTGATCAAATTTTAAGAAATCATTAAAATCAAATAGATCTAAATATGGATTGCACGTCCTCTCTGCCTCAGGGAGAGAGTTAGAGAGAGGGGTGTAAAAATCCTCCCTAACCATTTTCTTCACTTTTTAAAGAGAAGTTGAATAGGGATTAAATAAATATGAATTAAATACAGGCATTTCTTGCACTTCGCTTTAAATCTAAAGAGCAAGTGAGACTTAGAAAGGGATATCTAATAAAAAAACCTCTCCCTGACAGGAAACATCTCTCCCTTTTCAAAAGGGAGGTTAGGAGGGATTCTAGATCCACTTCTTCCATCTAAAGTAAATTAATGGGCCAATCAGGAAGCCAATTAAAATAATACTGACCATGATGAAACTCATGGTGCCTTGTGCAAAGGGCAGCACTTCGGTGTTCATACCGTAAATACTGGCAATCAGCATTGGGGGCGCAAGCATACTTGGCAGAATCGAGAATCGACGAATGGTATCGTTCTGCTCAGTGTTAATGAATCCGGACGTGGTATCGAGCAGGAAACGCACTTTCTGGAACAAGAAAGCATCATGCTCGACCAGCGAGCGCACATCTTCACTCAGTTCTCGAATATCCGCATCATAAATATGACTGCCCAAGGCGCGTGGACGCGACAGGAAGGTCAGGACGCGGCGTAAATCGATTAAACACAGTTGCGCTTTACCCAACATATCTTCAAGTTGCGCCAAGCGGGTAATCATGTCATCCAGATCCAGAATCTGTTCACGATGGCGGTTATTCAACACTTCAGTTGAATATTTCTCTAAATCTTTATGCACATCTTCCAGAATATCGGCCAGCTCATCCAGCTTGGCTTCGAGTAAGCCCAATAAAATCCAGGTCGGATCTTTATAATCGATTTCATAATCATTGCGGCGCGCGCGGGCACGAAAGGCGCGAAAAGCCACCAGTTTTTCACCACGCAAAGTAAACAGACGATCCTTGTGCAGAATGAATGCAACAGTTTGTACTGTTGCCAGCATGCTGGATTCATCTTCGTGTTCGTTTTCGACTTGATAGTTTTTATTCTTGGTTAAAAAATAGGTGCTGATATGCAAAATACCGTCATCATCACGGTAAAATCGGGCACTCGAGGAAATATCTTCCAGCGATTTTAAGGTCGGTAAGTTTTGCTCGTAGGCATCTAGAATCCATTGCTGCTCTTCCTGTGAAGGCGCAATCAGATCAAGCCAGACTAAATCTGGATGCAGGTCGAAATCACCATTAATCGTGATATCTTCTAAGCTACCGCGCTCTGTGGCGTAAAAGGCTTCAAGCATGCTGTCTTTTCTCCCGGGCGCAGTATGTGAATTGGAATGGGTGTATTTTAGACAAGGAATTGAATAAAAACACTGATATTAAGCAGTTATTTTGGTAAAAAGCGCGCTTGCCGCGATTTCGTACAATATGGCGTCAATTAGAGGATGAAATGATGAATTCTATCGCAATTTTTTGTGGTTCAGCGCTTGGCTCGGATCCTCTTTATACGCAGGTTGCCGAAAAAGTCGGTCAGACTCTGGCGGCACGACAGCAAACGCTGGTTTATGGAGGAGGTCGTTCTGGCTTAATGGGTATTGTGGCTGATAGTACATTGGCGGCGGGCGGTAAGGTGATTGGCGTGATTCCAAGGCAGCTGGTCAATCGTGAGCTGGCACATCCACATATTACCGAGCTGTATGTGGTGGATAATATGCATGAGCGTAAAACCCGGATGTCGGAACTGGCCCAGGGATTTATTGCCATTCCCGGTGGTGCAGGAACACTGGAAGAGATTTCTGAACAATGGACCTGGGCACAATTGGGAATTCATCAGAAGCCTTGTGCTTTTCTCAATACCGATGGTTTTTATGATGACCTGATTAAATTCATCCGTATGACCACGGAGAAGGGTTTTACTAAATCACGTTTCACTGAGGCGTTGATTATCAGTGATGATCTGGACGATATTTTGCGCCAATTCGAAAGTTATCAGCCGCCTGAAGCCAAATGGGGTATGGTTGATCAGACCGACCTTGTAAAATAAGTTATCCAGAATACGCAATTGTAGAAAATAAATGAAAGTGATTACGGTGGCTGCAGCCATTATTTTAAATGAAGCGCAGCAACTGCTGGTGGTTCGCAAGCAAGGAACATCCTGCTTTATGCAGGTCGGTGGCAAGCTGGAGCCAAATGAAACCCCGGAAGCCACCATGTTGCGTGAAATTCAGGAAGAAATTGGCACACAAGCCCAGATTCAGCAATTCATTGGCCGTTTTGAAACCCAGACTGCCAATGAACCTGATCATCAACTGGTGAGTTATGTCTATTGGGTAAGGCTCGATCAAGCACCTAAAATTGAAGCAGAAATCGCTGAAATGAAATGGGTTGATCTGGATGAAAAAGAGGTCTTGCTGGCGCCCTTAACGACTGAAATTGTGATTCCGTGGGTGAAGTCACATTTGCTCGCCCAAGCTTAAATTTTAGATTTGCGCGCCTGCCAGACAGGCTGCATAAATTTTTTGACAGCCTAGCTCTTCAAGTTTTCGAGTGAGCGCTAGAATCGAACTGCCGGTTGTCACCACATCATCAATAATCAGCACGCGTCGGTAACGAATATTAGACGGTGTACTGATCTGAAACTGCGACTGGATATCTTCGATTCTTTCCAGACGGCTTAAGCCTTTTTGTGAATGCTGTTTCAGCCGGCTAACAGGTTGCCAGATGGGAACATTCAATTTTTTCGCCACATGCTTGGCCAGTACCAGAGATTGATTATAACCGCGTTCGGCCAGGCGTTCAGTCGAGATCGGCATCGGGACTATTGCACTGACTTTGGGTAATTCTAAACTCAACAGCGTACCGGCCAGTAAATTTTGCAAATGCAGCTTCTGTTCATATTTAAACAGCTGAATCAACCGATCCATTGGGTAGGCATAATCACAGGCAATCTGAAACTGCATGTCCTGACGCTGAATGGTTTGATGTATCCACGGCAACTGCTGCCAGCAATCCTGACAGACTGAATGAATGCTCTGATAATCAGTCTGACACAACTGGCAGGGCTGAAGCGTATTCAGCTTGGAGATTCCCTGTGCCAGTAATTTAAACATAGGCATAACGCGGTGCTTCTGGTAGCCAGCGTTGTAATAATGCCTCAGCCTGATCTGGATAATCTTTTAAAATTTGCTGCGCCACATAATGTGCCTGATTGAGCAGGTGATCATCGCGTTCAAGTTTGGCCACGCGGAAATTCATATCGCCGGTTTGTTTAGTCCCCAGTAATTCACCCGGCCCACGCAATTCCAGATCTTTCTCGGCAATCATAAAACCATCATTGGTTTCACGCATGATTCTTAAGCGTTCCTGACCGTTTTGCGATAGTGGATGCTTGTATAGCAGGGCGCAGAAACTGGCTTTGGCACCACGGCCAACCCGACCACGTAGCTGATGTAGCTGTGACAGGCCTAAACGTTCGGCATTTTCAATCACCATAATGGAAGCGTTGGGTACATCGACCCCGACCTCAATTACGGTGGTGGCAATGAGTAGCTGTAATTCATTATTCTTAAATTGCTGCATCACCGCCTGTTTTTCATCGGCTTTCATTTTGCCATGTACCAGACCGATATTCAGCGCAGGAAAGCGTTCCCGAATTTCGGCAAAAGTGGCCTCCGCGGCTTGGGCATCTAAAGTTTCGGATTGCTCCACCAAGGTACAGACCCAATAGGCCTGTTTGCCTTCAGCGCAATTCGTCGCAATACGTTGCAGAACTTGTTCACGCCGATCCAGTGGAATGGTCACCGTTTGAATCGGGGTACGACCCGGTGGCAGCTCGTCAATCACCGAGGTATCCAGATCACCATAAGCCGACATGGCCAAGGTGCGGGGAATCGGGGTTGCGGTCATCACCAGCTGATGCGGGGACATGCCATCCAGGCCTTTATTTCTGAGTGCAAGACGTTGATCGACTCCAAAGCGGTGTTGCTCATCAATAATCACCAGACCGAGTTTGGCAAACTCGACATTCTCCTGAAACAGGGCGTGGGTGCCAATCACCAGATGGGCGCTCCCGTCCCGAATGACCTGTTCCGCTGCGGCGCGGGCTTTGCCTTTTTGCTTGCCGGATAGCCAAGCGATATTAAGACCTAGTGGCTCAAACCAGCGTTTAAAGTTGAGATAATGCTGCTCGGCCAGAATTTCGGTAGGTGCCATCAACGCCACTTGCCAGCTTTCTTCCAGGGCATGACAGGCTGCGACACCGGCCACCAATGTTTTGCCGGCACCGACATCGCCTTGTACCAGACGTAACATCGGTTTATTGGCTTTTAAATCTTGTGCGATTTCTTTGGATACACGTTTTTGCGCACCGGTCATTTCAAAAGCCAGACTGGCCAGAAGCTGTTTGGCATAGGTTTTACTCGGTGCAAATGAAGGGGCTTCAACCTGCTGAATAAAGGCACGCCGGGTCAATAAACTGATCTGATGCGCCACCAGTTCTTCAAAGATCAGGCGTTGCTGTGCGGGATGCGAACCTTGTGCCAGTTGCAACATATTGGCATTGACTGGCGGATGATGAATATATTCCAGTGCCTGTTTTAACGCATAACCATTGCTAAATTTTGCTGGCAGCAGTTCAGGCAGATGATCGCTATACTGAGCCAAAGCCTGCTGAATATAATCGCGTATTTTTGGCTGGGTCAGACCTTCAGTGGCCGGGTAAATCGCGGTAAGTTGGGTTTGCGGTAGCGGGGTATCTTCAGTAATGACTTGCAGTTCGGGATGATACATTTCCAGACCGCGCGCACCGACCCGGACTTCACCAAAAATTCTTAAACGGTGACCGAGCTTGCAGCGATCGGTGATGCCTTTATAAATATGATAAAAACGCAAAGTGACTTTACCGCAGTCATCATCCAGTAATACAGCCATGGACTTGCGTTTACCCGGCGGGAAATCCACACCTTTGACGATACCTTCGAGCAAATAGCTACGCCCCACGCTCAATTGATTCATGGGAATGATCGTGCTACGGTCTTCATAGTCACGTGGTAGATGAAAAAGCAAATCATCAGTATTGAAGATATTTAATTTTTCAAGTAATGCAGCGGCGGCATTGCCAACGCCTTGTAACTGATGGACTGCAGCCATGTCCCCTCAACCAGATTCGTGATTCGGTGCTCAATGCATATTCTATTTATCGGTTATGGTAAAACATCCCGGCGTGTTGCTAAACAACTATTTGAGCAAGGTCATCAAATTAGCACAATTAGCTCAAGTCCCAAAACAGATTCCTTTGCAACTCATCTGATTCAAGATGTGCATAAACTGAATTTAACGACAGTCACACCGATTGATTGGGTCTATGTATTGCTTAGTCCAAAACAAAGTGCTGTCGATGGTTATCAACAGACCTATCTGGATTCAGTTCAGCCGATTGTCACTGCCTTGAAGCAGCATCCAGTGCAGCGGATTGTGGTGGTGTCATCGACACGGGTCTATGGGCAAAATGCTGGAGAAAATATCAATGATGAAACGCCTCTACAGCCCAACGATGTGCAAGGAAAAATCCTGTATCGGATGGAGCAGGCCTATTTAGCGGCTTATCCTGAGCAATGTACAATCATTCGCCCAAGTGGAATTTATGGAACATCGGTAGAGCGCTTACAAAAAATGGCAGTATCTATGACCAGTTATCCAAATCTGCACTGGTCAAACCGGATTCATATCGAAGATTTATCACGTTTCTTGTCACAGATGATTCACGTGGAACATCCTGAGTCTTCTTATATTATGAGCAATAACCAGCCACAGCTTTTACATGAAGTCTTGCAATGGTTTCAGCAGCAGATGGGGCTGCCTTTACTCGAAGTTGAGAACAAGCAGGTCACCGGTAAAAAGCTCTATGCCACTCGGATGCAAAAAACAGGATTTGAATTAAAGCGTACAGATTGTTTTGAGGATTATTTGGAACTAATGAGGAAAAGTAATCCCTCCTAACCTCCCTTTAAAAAGGGAGGATTAAATTCCCGTTCCTTGTAGGAGAGAGCTGGGGAGAAGGGGAAGGATTTTAAATTCCCCCTCATCCCCCTTATGAAGCAGTGCTTCCCATCTCCTGAAAGGAGAGAGAATAAAAGCTTTACTTCTTTTTGCGCTTGGCACGTTTCTTGGCTTGTTCAGCCGCAACTGCATCAAGTGCTTCTTTGAGTTCTTCATCGGTAAAGGCGGTGATGTGATGCAGCATCTGTAATTTCACTTCATCCAGTACCAGATCTGCATATTGCGCCACGTTGGTCAGCTGCTCATCAAAAACAATGGCATTGTCGTCATTGGTACACAGATAACCTTTTTGGGTTAAGACTTTAATAAAGCTCTGAAACAGGGCTTTGTCGAAGAATTCAGGCGAATTGAATTCGTATAGAACTGATAAACGCTGACCAACCAGATAGCTCAATTCTTCAACCTGACGGGTCGAAATATTGCCTGAACCACGTTGGGTAATCAGTGCCAAAGTCATGTAATAACGTTCCAGACTTTGAGTCACTGGTGCAGCCAGAACTTCGAGCTGATGATGGACTTCAGTATTGGGTGCCGGAGCAAGCAGATTTTCACCATCTTGCGTGATCAGTTTGGCAGAAATCAAGTTGTCAATATGTGCATTGACCTGATCCTGAATCTCATTTTCACGCCATTTTAAAAACAGCTCTGCTTTTAGGAATGGATACAGGGTGCTGCTGATGTTGACGACATCATCACGGCGAATCGTTCCATTGTGTTCAGCCAGTGCTGCAATCAATGACGGAAGCACAAAGGAGTGCACGATATTGTTGCGGAAATAAGTCAGCAAAACTGCCTGATTATCTTCAATGGCAATGATATCGCCCAGTACATGTTTTACCCGTTTGATCAGTTTTAGCTTCATCGCATAGGCAATAATTTCTTTGCCTGAAAGCGGGGTAACTTCCATCCGCTCATCATAAGGTAATGCCGCCAGCAGGGTACGATAAGTATCCAGCTGCTTGATACAGATTTCTTCATCCAGCGTATGTTTCGGTGTCGCCAGCAGGATCAACGATAATAGCGATACCGGATTGATCACCACTGCACGGTTGATATTTTCCAGAATCGCTTGCGCAGAGCTGTTTACTGCATCAGAAACTGCTTGTGGAATTGGATCATCGTTCTTTTCAATTTTAATATTTTCTGCGCCATGCTGTTTCAGGATGTCATCCAGAAATACCGGCTCACCAAAATTCAGATGCACTTTACCGAAAATGCGTTCAATTTTGCGCAGGGTTTTGACAATACCAAAAATAGATTCGGCTTCTTTCGGCTTGCCGCTCATCTCACCGACATAAGTGCCGCCTTCCATCAGGCGTTCATAACCGATATAGGTCGGTACAAAGACAATTGGTTTGGCCTTGCCGCGTAAATGACCATGCACGGTCATCGCCAGCATCCCAGTTTTAGGTGGTAGCAAACGACCAGTACGTGAACGACCACCTTCGATAAAGTATTCCAGTGGGGTATTGCGTGACAGAACGCTATATAAATATTCTTTAAAGACTGTGGTATAGAGCGCATTGCCACGGAAAGTACGGCGGATAAAGAAGGCACCGCCACCACGTAAAATCTGCCCGACAAAAGGCATGTTCAGGTTATCGCCTGCAGCGATATACGGCACCATCAAGCCACGACGATAGATCACATAAGACAATAACAAATAGTCGATGTGACTGCGGTGACATGGGGTATAGACAATCTCATAATCTTTGGCCAGTTCACGCACGGTACTGAAATTATGCACTTCCACGCCGTCATAGAGCTGTGTCCATAAACGGGTCAGGGCTTTATCGGCAAAACGTACAGTCGAATGAGAATAATCGGAAACAATTTCGTTCAGATAACCAATGGCACGACGTTCAGATTCCAGCATCGAGATTTTACTGCGAATACTGTCATTGCGAATCGCAGCCTGTACATCTGGCGATTTGATGAGACTGTGCATGACATTACGGCGATCGGACAGGTCGGGCCCGAGAATCACTTCGCGCTGACCATCCAGATAATCATTTAAAGTGCTAACAATATAAGTTGCTGGCGCTGAATTTGGATGCGTTTCTTTGGCATGCTCAATCATGGCACGTAAAGACTGGGGTTCGTGAAACTCTAAATAAGACTGACGGCCATGCAGACCGATATTGACCAGTTGCTTGACCCGGCTTGGCGTAGACCAGGTATCGGTAAATAGCAGTTTGAACCAGGAATCTTCTTTTTCAGGTTCACGTCCCCAAAGCACCGTGACTGGTACCAGTTCGATATCCAGCTCAGGATGTTGTTCCAGGATTTCAATCAGGCGTAATAGGCGCGGCGGAAACGCATGCGGCGGTGAGCTGAGCAGGTTATTTTCATCATGATGCTGTAAAAACAGCAGCGAAGCTTTTTCCTTACTATTGCCCAGTTGCATTGGATCGAGCGCAGCTGGCAACTTTAAACGGCGGGTTTCTGCATCGACGACCAACGCATTACTACGCGAATGGTTCTGTAAAACGTAACAGACCAGCTTTCGCGATTCTGCTGCGGTCTGATCAGGTTCAGGTGCTGTCACTTCACTTGGTACTTCCCCAAGAACATGAGGGGTAACCACAAGATCAAGTAGCTTACTTGAAAGCTTGCGATACATTTGACCAAAGCCATTCTTGGACATAGCTGCTCCTAATTTTACTGACCAAAACCACAGGACTTCTGAGGGGATTTATTTTTGCGGGTTTCCAAAGCGAAACCATATATCTTTTTTTAACAACTTCAACAGAAGTGCGCTAATTTTAGCGTGAAAGCAGATGCTTTTCCTAGTCACTTATGACATCAGTATGACAGAACAGTCATGCAATCTTTAGAGTTTCGGTCTGATTTTGTGGCAGAATATTCCAGATTAATTATTTAGATCTGTTTTTCCATTTTGGGATATCTCCAATATTACGTAGGTTGCTTATGAATGCCTTAACACAGGAACTGGTCGAGCTGCTCAGCTTGGAAAAGTTAGAAGAAAACATTTTTCGGGGAATCAGCCGTAATCTGGTGGGCAAGCGCGTGTTTGGTGGGCAGGTTTTAGGGCAGGCACTGCGCGCTGCGTCTTATACCACAGACCGTCCGGCACACTCGTTACATGCCTATTTTCTGTTTGGCGGAGATGTCAACGCACCGATTATTTATGAAGTGGATCGTATCCGTGACGGCAAGAGCTTTGTCAGCCGTCAAGTACGTGCGATTCAGCATGGTCGCACTATTTTTATGTGTATGGTGTCTTTTGCGCATCAGGAAGAAGGTCTCAATTACCAGATTTCAGAGCCGGAATATCCGCCAGCAGAAAGCCTGAAAAATGAAGCAGAACTGATCAAACAAATGATTGAGTTTATTCCGGAAAATGTCCGTGCGTCCTTCACCCGTGATCGTCATGTCGAGATCCGCCCGATCAATCCGCAAAACCCCTTTCAGCCTCAGCCGGAAGCGCCGTCTTATGCGCACTATATCCGCACCCATGACCGAATTGCTGTAGAAGTGGATCAGATTTCTTTGCATCAGGCGATTGCCGCTTTCTATTCAGACTTTACCTTGATGACCACGGCACTGCGTCCACATGGTCTGAGTTATATTTCGCCAAGCCTGCAATGTGCCAGTATTGACCATGCCATGTACTTCCATAAGCCATTTCGTGCCGATGAATGGATGCTATATGACATGGATGCCACCCAGAGCGCCAGCTCACGCGGTCTGAATTTTGGACGGATGTGGCAGAATGGCGAACTGGTCTGTAGTACCACGCAGGAAGGGCTGATCCGCTTACGTGAAATCGAAACCCAATAATTTTTATATTTTTTGCTCAAAAAGCCGAATCCCAGATTCGGTTTTTTTGTTTTTAATTCGCAGAACAATCATTATTTGAGATCTTGTTCTAGGCACGCGTTTATAAAATATTACTCGATTCTGTAGAATCGGCATGGCATAGTGCCGCTTAAGATCTATATTAAAATGCATGAAAAGATGAGCTTAAATACGCAAATTTTAATTGCCGCCGTATTGGGGGTGCTGTTTGGATTTTTACTCACGATATTTCCGCAGACCTCATTTTTTGATGTCAGTTTATACGGCATCGGCATCGTCAGCAGTGTTTTTATCGGCTTATTAAAAATGCTGTTGGTTCCGCTAATTTTTACGTCGATTGTGGTCGGGGTATCCAATCTGCAGGCAGGCGGACAACTGAATCGCACCTGGAAAATCACCCTGATGTGCTGTGTGACCACAACGACTTTGGCACTCATTTTAGGTCTGGCCTGTGCACATCTGTTTGATGTCGGCAAGGGTGTCGATGTACTGATGTTCCAGGATGCCATGGCGCAGCATCAGACTCCGGACACCTTAACGCCATCTTCTTTCTTTACCAATTTTATCCAAAATACCCTGATCAATCCGTTTAAGGCATTTTCAGATGGCAATGTCCTGGCGGTGGTGGTCTTTGCCTTGTTTGTCGGTGTGGCACTGGTCGCAGGCGGAGATAAATTCCGTACCGTGCGCAAGTTGAGTCACCAGTTTTTTGAAATCATGATGTTGATGATTGGCTGGGTGATGAAACTGGCACCTTTCGGTATTTTTGCTTTATTGGCCAAGCTGATCGCGACTGAGGATATTTCGGTACTCAGTCGTCTGGCTGAATTTGCGGCCGTGGTCACTGGAACCACCATTTTCCATGGCATCGTGGTATTGCCTTTATTGCTGTGGATTTTTGGCAAGATGGATCCGATCACGTTCTTTAAAGGCACACGCGCTGCTTTAATTACCGCATTTGCCACCAGTTCCAGTTCGGCCACCATGCCACTGTCAATGAAATGTGCGCAGGAAAATCTGGGCGTACGTCCGCATACGGCAGGTTTTGTGATTCCACTGGGAACACAGCTGAATATGGATGGCACAGCTCTTTATGAGGCAGCCGCCGCCTTGTTTATTGCCAATTTAATGGGGCTGGATCTGAGTTTAGGGCAACAGCTGGTGGTCTGTGCCACGGCAATGATTGCATCCTTAGGCGCACCTGGGATTCCAAGCGCTGGCATGGTCACCATGATTATGGTGTTGCAATCTGTGGGATTGCCTGCCGAGGCGATTGCGATTTTATTGCCGATCGACCGTTTACTGGATACGGTACGTACCGTGGTGAATGTGCAGGGCGATATGATGATCAGTGTGGTGGTAGACCGGCATACCCGTGAACCTGAAGCGCCGGTTTAATCTTTATCTAAGTCCGGATTCCAGACAATTTCCCAGAGATGACCATTGGGATCCTGAAAATAACCAGCATATCCGCCATAAAAGGTGGTGTGTGCAGCTTTGATAATTTTAGCGCCCGCACGTTCAGCCAGTACCATGATCTGGTCAACCTCTAATGGACTATAGACATTATGTCCCAGCGCCATTTGGGTTGGGCAGATCGGACTCAATTCAAGACCGGTATCTTGCTGAAGGCTGCGCTGCGGCCATAAGGCAAGCTTAAGACCGGATTGCAGTTGAATAAACGCCACCGCACCATATTCAAATTCCTGCCCCATAATTCCGTCGCTTTTAAAGCCTAAACCCTCACAATAAAATTGCAATGATTGCTCTATGTCCTGAACAGCCAGCGTAATCACAGAGATAGATGGTTTCATAATGGGTTCCTGATCTAAGGCTGATCAAGATTTATTCTAATATGAATCAGGATTTAATCACTAAGTAAACAATGCAGTCTTCATGTAAAAACAGGTAAATCTGATCAATCCGGCGCTGCTATCACTTGACCAGCTTGATATGGTGAAAATCACCTTAGAAAAAAACCTCCGTTATGCGGCATAACGGAGGTTTTTAATTTAAATCAATCAATCAATCAAATATTTTGTCATTTGATTATTCAGCTGAGCGTTTATTCTGGTTTAGCTCATCTGCTGCTTTAAGTTCTGACTGATCCTGCTCAAGTAATTCAAGCGGTTCTTCAGCTTCATTTAAGTCATGCGGTGAAACCTCACCAATAGCAGTTGCATCAGACCCAGAGTCGAGTTCAACTGGTTCATCGAATTGATTTAGATCATGAGCCGATACTTCCGGAATACTGTCCAAATCAAATTGAGTTGATTGATCTAAAGTGAAATTCAGACGGCCGCCCATGACGCTGGCCAGTTCTTCAAGTCCCTCTTTGTTCATGGAGGAGAACAATTGAATCGAGAAGTCCAGTTTCATTTTTTTCAATGCAGCTTTGACTTCCTGAAGCGCTTTAGAGGCAGGGCCACGATTCAGCTTATCTGATTTGGTTAAAAGAACATGCACAAACAAATGACGTGAATAAGCCCATTCCAGCATCATCACATCAAAGTGTTGTAGCGGATGACGAATATCCATCAACAGCACCAAGCCCTGTAAGCTTTTGCGATGAATCAGATAATTTTCCAGTTCTTTTTGCCAAACAATTTTCATCGCCTCTGGTACGGCAGCATAGCCATAGCCTGGTAAATCGACCAGACGCTGATCTGGATTACCCAAGCTAAAAAAGTTAATCATCTGGGTGCGGCCGGGTCTTTTTGATGCACGTGCCAACTGTTTCTGGTTGGTCAGGGCATTAATCGCACTGGATTTACCGGCATTGGAGCGACCGGCAAAAGCAATTTCATAGCCTGTATCTTCTACACAAAGACTGAGTTTTGGTGCACTCATTAAAAATTCGGCTTTGCGTAGCCAGTTGAGTGAGCGCACAGAATATTCAGTAATAGCAGAATCAACTTTTTTCTCGTAGCTGATCTTTTGCTTGGGTGCATGGGCTGTCTTACTGTTTTTGGATTTTCCTCTGCTGTGGTGCATAACTCAACTTCAATAAATGATCTACAAAGAAACATTATAAAGGAAGTCGCACAGGCAAGCGAACTTTGCTTTGCAATGCTATTGCAACTTAATCCATCAGGTTAATTAAACCGATTGGAGAAACAGTACTAAAATGAGATTGGTTAGATGGGGTGAGCACATCGGCCAGGGTATATTGGTTCAGGCTTTGGTAAAACTGTTCCAGCGCATGGTCGAGAATACCTTTTAAACCACAATTGCTACGCAGTACGCAGGGTGGGGTATTACATTCGACAATCACATGATTTTCACCCTGCAAGCTAAGCACGATCTCACCGAGTTTTAGATTTAGTGTAGTAGGATTTAAGCGGATGCCGCCGCCTTTACCGCGTGTGGCAATAATCCAGTCTTGTTTCGACATGAAATGCACAATCTTCATTAAATGATTTTGTGACACATACAAATCTCGCGCAATTTCCGCAATCGTATACGGCGTATCTCGCGGCTGGGAGATGTACATTAAAATACGCAAAGCATAGTCGGTAAATTTGTTTAATTGCATGATCGCACTAATATCTTTAAGAATTAAATAGATAAGGGCTAGTCTAGCATAACCAGACTAGCCCCACCTATTCAGCTTGAAGCGAGGGCTTAGTGGTGAACCCCACCTGTACCAAATGCTTCACTATGAATATTTTCAGCAGGAATACCGCGGGCAACGAGTGCTTTTTGCTGTTCTGCCATAAATGGCATTGGGCCGCAAAGGTAGTAATCGGCATTGACTGGTAACAGCGCTGCATCAACTGTACTCAGATCCAGACGACCTGCTACATCATAATCCTCACCCAGTTTGTCAGCTTGATGTGGAAATTCATAAGCAGTAAGGGTGCTTAAGCGCGGATATTTTGCTTTCAGGTCATGAATATGCTGGTGCATCGCATGAACCTGTTTGCTACGGCAAGCATGGATAAAGGTCACAGGTTGTGGCATATCCAGAGTCACCAGCTGGTTCAGCATCGCGATCATTGGCGTCAGGCCAACACCACCACTGATAAACACATTACGTTTAGCTGGATCGATCAGGTAGAAGTTACCTGTTGGTGCAGATACTTCAATTTCTGAACCTTCCGGCAAACCATGTAGAGTGTTAGACACCCAACCTGCAACTTGATCTGCGCCATTGCCCGGTTCACGTTTAACTGAAATACGCAAATAGTCTGCTTGAGGGCTGGTTGAAAGCGTATATTGACGCGGCTGTTTTAAGCCAAGTTCTTCTACGAATACACGAACTGAAATATATTGACCGGCTTCATATTTCGGTAAATCGCCACCATCTACCGGTTGTAGATAGATTGAAGTAATCTCGTCACTTTCTACTACTTTTCGGGAAATTTTGAAATTGCGCCAGCCTAACCAGCTACCTTTGGTTTGCTGATGCTGCTCATAGATCGTTTTTTCAGTGCTGATGAACAAGTCAGCCAATTGACCATAAGCTGTAGCCCAAGCATCAATTAATGGATCTTCCATCGGGATGCTTAATACTTCACTAATAGAATGCAGCAGGTTTTCACCCACAATATTATAGTCTGGCGCTTGAATGTTTAAGCTCACGTGTTTATGCGCGATCAGCTCAACCACAGGTAAAAGTACAGATGGGTCTTCAATATTTTCGGCATAGGCCAATACAGCGCCGGCAAGGGCTTGCGCCTGTGCACCACTGCGTTGGTGACCCATATTAAACGTTTCTTTAAGGGCAGGGTTGTTGCCTAACATGCGGTTATAAAAATAGCCCGTGAGTGCCACACCATTTTCGCGGAGTACAGGCACTGTTGCTTTTACAAGGTCAATTTGCTGCGGAGTCATGTTTGATCTCTCATGGCTGTTTATTTATAAGATGTATTTAAAATACATCTTAAAGCATGCCTTGTAAATACATCTTTTAATAAAACCATAAAAAAATTATGGGATATCTGAATATCCCATAATTTTAAAAATCTTGATAGGAATAAATCGTGCTATTTTCACTGAAAAAGCAGTCATGAAACTCGCGGACAATTCTCCCCGGTATCATCTCCGAGCCTGCGTGCGCAGTTTGATAAATCGATCAGTATCTTTTATGAACTTTTTAGGTTGCCTAAGTCGCGTGTTCTAATTCCTTTTGTTGCTCACCGGTTAGAGGTCACTGTTCCTTGGCTTGCTGTTTTGCAAATTCTGCTTGTTTGGCATTTTTTTGAGGTTCGGCCACTTGGGTTTTGCAGCATTTCAAAAGCACTATTCCGATCGACACTCTGTTCATAAATAAGAGTGACTGTTTTTTTAGTTTCAGTTAAACCGACAAGCAGACCATGCCGACTGGTAAGCTGTGAGCATAAGACAATGTCTTGCATGGTATTTGTGGTTTTTTAGTAATACCAAATAGTGTTCACCTAACTTTTCCTATTGTTTATCATTCATTTTTAGGCTTTTTCATGTGTTCTAGGGCGTACTGGATATCTTGAATCAAATCTTGCGGATGTTCCAGTCCGATACAGAAACGAACCAGAAAGCCATGTTTTAAATGTGAATGTTCCAGTACACGCATGTCTTTTAAGTTATAGAGCATGACCAGGCTGACAGGGCCACCCCAGCTAAAGCCGAGCTTAAACAGGTTTAAGCTGTCACAGAAATTGCGAATATCTTGCAGCTTATAAGAATGATCAAAAATCACGCTAACCAGGCCGGCACTTTGACCTGTCTTACAAATATCTTTCCAGTATTGATGTCCAGCGCAATCTGGATCGGCTGGATGTAAAACTTGAACAAGCTCAGTTTGCTGTTTGAGCCACTTCATTAAAGTCAGTGCGCTTTCGGACTGATGCTGATAACGCAGTTGCATCGAAGCCAGACTGCGTTGTACCTGCGCCACATCATCACCAGAAACACTAATGCCCTGAATGGCATGGGTACGGAACAGTTTGTGATGCAGGGTTTTATCTCGTGTAACAACTGAGCCCATCAAGATGTCGCCACCACCGCTTGGATATTTGGTCAGGGCATGAACCGTGATATCGACACTTAAATGCTCTTCGCCAAAATCAAAAGCATTAAAAGCCAGACCTGCGCCCCAGGTATTATCCAACGCCGTCAAAATATGATGTGCCTGGGCTTTTTTGATTAAACCGACCAGATCTGGAAACTCCAGTGTGACTGAACCGGCCGCTTCCAGCCAAAGCAGTTTTGCTTTTTCACTTGGTGTAAAGGTTTCGACCTCAAGCGGGTTATACACTTTGACCGCAATGCCATAACGCGTTTCCAGATTGCGCAGATGTTCCATGTTTGGGCCATAGATGTTATCGGCAACCCAGACTTCATCACCTTGGCTCAAGAAACAAGAATTCACCAGGTTAATGGCGGATAAACCGCTCGGCGCAAGTAGGCAGTATTCACCCCCTTCAATTTGCGCGATGTTATCGCCTAAGGTGAATGTCGTGGGTGTGCCGTGGGTGCCGTAGCTATAGTCATAAGCATCGGTCCAGTGGCGATTAAATAGCGCATCAGTATTCTCAAAAATAATGGTCGATGCACGAAACAGGGGAGGTTGAACCGTAGAAATGGATTGAGGGGCTTTTCGTGGTGCATGAATCAGGGTGGTTTGAGCGTTTTTTTTCACGTGAATGCCCTTAAATGTAATCAAATATTACCTTAGCTTAAGAGAATCTGTGACTCACTGCCAGTTCGGTTGTGAATTGTTAAAAAAATTGGTCCTTGAAAAAAGTTGGCTTCATTTTTGCAAAACCTAAAACTATCTAGCTAAAAAATAGGTTGAGGAGCATGAAGTCGCATTTAAAAGTGCATTATTTTCAGCATATTGCTGGTGAAGGCTATGGTAGTTGTCATGAGTTTTTAAAGCAGTATCAGGCGTACATTAGTGCGACTGAGTTTTTTGCTTTACCGTTGGATCGTCCTTTAGAGATTGAGGCTTTGCCAAGGGTTGAGGACGTCGATTTACTGATCATCATGGGCGGAACCATGAGTGTCAATGATGAGGCAAATTTCCCCTGGTTAAAGATAGAGAAACGCTGGTTGCGTCGTTATCTGTCACATGGCAAACCGGCAATCGGTTTATGCCTGGGTGGACAATTGATTGCCAATGCATTGGGGGCGGGCGTCAGTCGTAATCCTGAGCAGGAATTGGGCTGGGCCACGGTACACAAGGTAGCCAATCTACCGCAAGAATGTTTTAGCTTACCCGAACAGTTCAATATTCTGCAATGGCATAGTGAAAGCTTTGAAATACCCAAAGGGGCAGTGCATCTGGCAGAAAACCAAGCCTGTCGTAATCAGATGTACCAGTTGGGTAAAAATGTGCTCGGTTTTCAGTTTCATCCAGAGAGTACTCCAGAAATCCTGTCTTTATTTTTGGAAGATGAGGAGCAGCTTGCACAATTTTCAGGAAAATATGTTCAGGATCTCTCTGAATTAAAAAAGACCCATAAAAATAAGTTTGTTGAAGGAAATCAGATATTAAATCGAGCTATAGAATATGTCTTGGCGAAAACTGCCCCGCATTCAGAAAATAAACTCTTGTTTTAGGGGGTAAATTGAAAACTTGGATAAAACCATAAAAGGGATTTGCTTATGCATTAAACAATGGCTATAATAAGCGACCCTTCGATAGGAAGGGGGTTAACTGCGAATAAAGTAGTTAACTATCGTTACAGTCGTGGCATCGATCACGACCTTAGTGATATTTCACTGCTCTTGACACTTACCCGTATTAAAGTGGGGTGAGATGCGTCAGGAGTGATTCTTTATATATTTGGCTTGGAGTTTACTGGTATGTCTAACCAGAGAATTCGTATCCGTCTTAAGTCTTTTGATCATCGCCTGATTGATCAATCTGCTCAAGAAATCGTAGAAACCGCAAAACGTACTGGGGCACAAGTGTGTGGTCCAATTCCAATGCCAACACGCATTGAACGTTTTAACGTTTTAACATCACCACACGTAAACAAAGACGCGCGTGACCAGTACGAAATCCGTACTTACAAGCGTTTGATCGACATCGTTCAACCTACAGACAAAACTGTAGATGCATTGATGAAGTTAGATCTTGCAGCTGGTGTTGATGTTCAGATCGCATTGGGTTAAGGCTTTCGGGTTAATTAACACTCTAAGTTAATTAGGCCGCTTTTTTAGAGGTTTATGCACATGGCTATTGGTTTAGTCGGTCGCAAGTGCGGTATGACACGTATCTTTACAGATGCTGGTGTTTCTGTGCCTGTTACAGTGATTGAGGTTGATCCTAACCGCATCACTCAAATCAAAACGCTTGAAACTGATGGTTATCAAGCGATTCAAATCACTACTGGTGAACGTCGCGAATCTCGCGTAACTAACGCTCAGAAAGGCCACTTTGCGAAAGCAGGTGTTGCAGCTGGTCGTCTAGTTCAAGAATTCCGCGCTACAGAAGCTGATCTTGAAGGTCGTGAAGTTGGTGGTACGCTTACCGTTGAATTGTTCCAGGTTGGTCAAGTTGTTGACGTAACTGGTCAATCTAAAGGTAAAGGTTTCCAAGGTGGTGTTAAGCGTTGGAATTTCCGTACGCAAGATGCAACTCACGGTAACTCGCTTTCTCACCGTGTTTTAGGTTCTACTGGTCAAAACCAGACTCCTGGTCGCGTATTCAAAGGCAAAAAAATGGCTGGCCATTTAGGTGCTGAACGCGTAACTACACAGGGTCTTGAGATCGTTGCTATCGACACAGAACGTTCAGTTCTTGTTGTTAAAGGCGCGGTTCCTGGTGCTACTGGTGGCGACGTAATCGTTCGTCCTACGATCAAGGCCTGAGGGGAAATAACGTGAATTTAAATACTGTTTCCGGCTCTGCTGTTGAATTATCAGAAGTTGCGTTCGGTCGTGAATTTAATGAAGCTCTTGTTCACCAAGTGGTTACAGCTTATTTAGCTGGTGGCCGTCAAGGTTCAAAAGCTCAGAAATCACGTGCAGACGTTTCTGGCGGTGGCCGCAAGCCATTCCGTCAAAAAGGTACTGGCCGTGCTCGTGCTGGTTCTATTCGTAGCCCAATCTGGGTTGGCGGTGGTAAAACTTTTGCTGCTCGTCCACAAGACTGGTCTCAAAAAGTAAACCGTAAAATGTACCGCGGTGCTATGCAATGCATCATGGCTGAACTTGTTCGTCAAGATCGCCTAATTTTAGTTGATGAGTTTGCTGTTGCAGCTCCAAAAACTAAAGAATTGCTTGCAAAGCTTAACGACTTGAATGCAACTCGTGCATTGATCGTTACCGATGCTGTTGATGAGAACTTGTATCTTGCTGCACGCAATATTCCACACGTAGATGTGGTTGATGCTGCTGCAATCGATCCTGTTAGCTTGATTGCGTTCGACAAAGTTGTTATGTCTGTAGCTGCTGCTAAGAAAATTGAGGTAGAACTCGGATGAACAACGAACGTATCTATCAAGTCCTGCAAGGACCTGTATTCTCAGAAAAAGCACAAGTTTTAGGTGAAACTGCTGGTGTTCAAGTGTTTAAAGTTGCTATCAATGCAAACAAGCTTGAAATCAAAAAAGCAGTGGAACAACTCTTTGGTGTAGAAGTTGTTAAAGTTAACACGACTATCACTAAAGGTAAGTCTAAACGCTTTGGTAAAACATTAGGACGTCGTTCTGATGTTAAAAAAGCATACGTCACCCTGAAAGCTGGCCAAGATGTTGAAATGGCTGACTTGGGCGATACCGCTGAAAGCACAGCGGAATAAGGACGAGAATTATGCCTATTCAAAAATGTAAGCCAACGTCTCCAGGACGTCGCTTTGTAGAGAAAGTGGTTCATGATCACCTTCACAAAGGCGCACCGTACTCTCCGTTGGTTGAAGCTAAAAAACGTACTGGCGGCCGTAACAACAACGGTCACATCACGACTCGTCACGTTGGTGGCGGTCATAAGCAGCACTACCGTCTAGTTGACTTTAAGCGTAACAAAGATGGTATTCCTGCAACTGTAGAGCGTATCGAATACGATCCTAACCGTACTGCACACATTGCACTTGTATTGTATGCTGATGGTGAACGTCGTTATATCATCGCTCCTAAAGGCCTTCGCGCTGGCGATAAAGTACAGTCTGGTAACGATGCTCCAATTCGTCCAGGTAACTGCTTGCCGCTTCGCAACATGCCAATCGGTTCTACTCTTCACAACATCGAACTTAAAATCGGTAAAGGCGCGCAGATTGCTCGTTCAGCTGGTACTTCAGTTCAGCTGTTGGGTCGTGACGGTTCTTACGCTATCGTTCGTCTACGTTCAGGCGAGATGCGTAAAATTCACGTTGAATGTCGCGCTGTGTTAGGTGAAGTATCTAACTCGGAAAGCAACCTTCGTTCGCTTGGTAAAGCTGGTGCATCGCGCTGGCGTGGTGTTCGTCCTACCGTTCGTGGTATGGCAATGAACCCGGTTGACCATCCGCACGGTGGTGGTGAAGGGCGTAACAAAGGTATTCAACCTGTAAGCCCATGGGGTCAAAAAGCTAAAGGGTACAAGACACGTACCAATAAGCGTACGACTAAGATGATCATTCGCGACCGTCGCGTTAAGTAACAAGTAAAGGAATCTGACAATGCCTCGTTCTCTGAAAAAAGGCCCATTCGTCGATGCGCACTTGTTCGCTAAGGTTGAAGCGGCTATCGCGGCTAATAACCGTAAGCCGATCAAAACTTGGTCGCGTCGTTCGATGATCCTCCCGGATTTTGTTGGTTTAACAATTTCTGTACACAATGGCCGTAACCACGTTCCTGTGATCGTTTCTGAACACATGGTTGGTCACAAGCTTGGTGAATTTGCACCAACTCGTACCTATCGCGGTCACGGTGTTGACAAGAAATCTAAACGTTAATGGGTGCTATGATGGAAGTAACTGCTAAATTACGCGGTGCCGCTATCTCGGCACAAAAAGCTCGTTTGGTTGCAGATCTTATCCGCGGCAAATCTGTTGCGCACGCGCTTAACATCCTTAACTTCAGCAACAAAAAAGCTGCAGTTCTAGTTAAGAAAGCGTTGGAATCTGCGATTGCAAACGCTGAACACAATAACAGTTTAGATGTAGACGACCTTAAAGTTTCTACGATCTACGTTGATGAAGGCATGAGCCTGAAACGTATTATGCCACGTGCTAAAGGCCGTGCAGATCGTATTACTAAGCGTACTTGTCACATCACCGTTAAGGTAGGGGTTTGATATGGGTCAGAAGGTTCATCCAATCGGTATCCGCCTAGGTGTTGTGAAACGTCATAACGCTAACTGGTATGCGAATCCGAAACAATACGCTGAATACTTGCTTAAAGATCTTCAAGTTCGTGAGTTTTTAATCAAAAAACTTAAAAACGCGATGATCAGCAACATTCTTATCGAACGTCCTACAGGCGCTGCTAAAGTAACTATTAGCACTGCTCGTCCTGGTATCGTAATCGGTAAAAAAGGCGAAGATATTGAGAAACTACAACGCGAATTAACATCTATCATGGGTGTTCCTGCGCAAGTAAGTATCAATGAAATTGATCGTCCAGACTTAGACGCGCGTCTAGTTGCTGAAGCAATCGCTTCTCAATTGGAAAAACGTGTAATGTTCCGTCGTGCTATGAAGCGTGCAGTACAAAACACAATGCGTGCTGGTGCTAAAGGTATCAAAGTAGAAGTTTCAGGCCGTTTAGGTGGTGCTGAGATTGCTCGTACTGAGTGGTATCGTGAAGGTCGTGTACCTCTACATACGCTTCGTGCAGATATCGACTATGCGACTATGCGTGCTGAGACTACTTACGGTACGATTGGTGTTAAAGTTTGGATCTTCCGTGGTGAGATTTTGGGCGGCATGAAACAAGTCATGAACCCAGCTCCAGCAGAAGAACGTCCAGCTAAACGCGGTCGTGGTCGTGGTGAAGGTCAAGAGCGTCGTGGTCGTCGCAATGATCGTTCTGCTGAAAAAGGAGAATAATCCATGTTGCAACCTAAGCGTACTAAATTCCGTAAAGTGCAGAAAGGCCGTAACACTGGTCTAGCACACCGCGGTAGCACAGTATCTTTCGGTACTATTGCACTTAAATCAGTTGAACGTGGTCAAATGACTGCGCGTCAAATTGAAGCAGCGCGTCGTACAATTAGCCGTCGTATTAAGCGTGGTGGTAAGATCTTTATCCGTGTATTCCCGGACAAACCGATTACTTCTAAGCCGCTTGAAGTGCGTATGGGTAAAGGTAAAGGTTCTGTGGAATATTGGGTTTGCCAAATCAAACCAGGTAAAGTCTTGTACGAAATTGATGGTGTTAACGAAGAATTGGCTCGCGAAGCGTTTACGCTTGCAGCAGCTAAGCTTCCGTTTAAAACCGCTATCGTGACTCGGACGGTAATGTAATGAAAACTAAAGATCTACGTGAAAAGTCGGTAGAAGAGTTGACAGCTTTGCTTGATGAGCAACAGCTTAACCAATTCCGTCTTCGTATGGCGAAAGCAACTGGTCAATTGGGTAAATCGCATGAAGTTGCACTTACTCGTCAGACGATTGCTCGTATTAAGACCCTCCTTACCGAAAAACAGGGGAACGGACAATGAGTGATAAAACAGTCCGCACGTTAACTGGCAAAGTTGTAAGCGACAAGATGGATAAATCTATCGTTGTTCTTATTGAACGCCAAGTTCAACACCCGTTGTATGGCAAATTAATCCGCCGTTCAACAAAATTACATGCTCATGATGAGAACAACACAGCGAAAGCTGGTGATGTTGTAACCATTAAAGAAAGCCGCCCAATTTCTAAAACTAAGTCTTGGACTCTAGTTGAAGTTGTTGAAGCAGCTGCTGAGTAATTAACGTTCTTGTTGCATCATCGGTCAATTTCGAGTACTCTTTGAGCCTTTCGAAATTTCGACCGGTGTTGCTCGGTTTTGGAGTAGGGCAATGATTCAGACCGAAACTATGCTCGACGTAGCAGACAACAGTGGTGCACGCCGCGTACAATGTATTAAAGTACTTGGTGGCTCGCATCGTCGTTATGCTTCTGTTGGCGACATTATTAAAGTTACTGTAAAAGAAGCAATTCCACGCGCACGTGTTAAAAAAGGTGACGTGATGAATGCAGTTGTGGTTCGTACAAAATTCGGTATCCGTCGTGCAGACGGTTCAGTGATTCGTTTCGACGATAACGCTGCTGTTATTTTGAACACCAACAAAGCGCCGATTGCAACTCGTATTTTCGGACCAGTGACTCGTGAACTTCGTACTGAACAGTTCATGAAAATTATTTCATTGGCTCCTGAAGTTCTATAAGAGGCGATCATGGCTAAGATTAAAAAAGGCGATCAAGTAATTGTGATCGCAGGTAAAGAAAAAGGCAAACAGGGTACTGTTCTGTCTGTTTCTAATGACCGTGTTAAGGTTGAAGGCCTTAACTTGGTGAAGAAGCACCAAAAGCCGAACCGTGCTACAGGCGCTGAAGGTAGCGTTGTAACTCAGGAAGCTTCGCTTCATATTTCAAACGTGGCAGTTTTTAATGCTACAACCCAAAAGGCTGACCGTGTTGGTTACCAAGTGATTGATGGCGTGAAAACTCGCGTATTCAAATCAAATGGTGAATCAGTGGCGGTAGCGAAGTAATAGGTTGATATAGGCCATGGCCAGACTTAAAACACGTTACAATGACGAACTTAAAGCTCAGTTATTAGAGACTTTAGGCGTTAAAAATGTGATGGAAATTCCTCGCATCACTAAAATCACGATCAACATGGGTGTTGGCGCAGCTGCTGCTGACAAAAAACTCCTTGATGGTGCTCTTTCAGATATGCAAGCTATCGCTGGTCAAAAACCAGTACTTACGTTAGCTCGTAAATCAATCGCTGGTTTTAAAATCCGTGATGGTTGGCCGATCGGTTGTAAAGTTACTTTACGCGGCGAACGTATGTACGAATTCTTAGACCGTTTGATCTCGATTGCGATCCCTCGTATCCGTGACTTCCGTGGTTTCTCTGCGAAATCATTCGACGGTCGTGGTAACTACTCAATGGGTCTTAAGGAACAGATCATGTTCCCTGAAATCGATTTTGACAAGATTGATCGTATTCGTGGTATGGACATTACCATTACTACGACTGCTCGCACCGATGACGAAGGCCGTGCGCTTATGCGTGCATTCGGCTTCCCGTTCAAATAAGAGGTCGATATGGCTAAGAAAGGTATGATTAATCGCGAATTGAAACGCGAAGCTACTGTTGCTAAATACGCTGCAAAACGTGCTGAATTAAAAGCTGTTATTGCAAACGTAAATGCATCAGACGAAGAACGTTTCGAAGCGATGATGAAATTGCAAGCATTACCACGTAATGCATCTCCAGTACGTCTACGTAACCGTTGTGGTTTAACTGGTCGTCCGCATGGCTATTTCCGTAAGTTCGGCTTAAGCCGTAACAAATTACGTGAAACAGTAATGCAAGGTGATGTACCTGGCGTTGTTAAGGCAAGCTGGTAAGGAGCACTATAAATGAGTATGCAAGATACCGTTGCCGACATGCTAACACGTGTTCGTAACGCACAAATGGCGAAGAAACAAACTGTTTCTATGCCTAATTCTAAGTTGAAAGTTGCAATTGCTAACTTACTTCAACAAGAAGGTTACATTTCTAACGTAGAAGTTGCGGAAGCTGAAGGCAAACCAACTTTAACAATTACGTTAAAATATTTTGAAGGCAAGCCAGTGATTGACACTGTGAAACGCGTAAGCCGTCCAGGTCTACGTCAGTATCGCGGTAAAGATGCACTTCCAAGCGTTAAGCAAGGTTTAGGTATTGCAATTGTTTCTACAAGCAAAGGCATCATGACTGATCGCGCTGCACGTGCTGCAGGCGTTGGTGGTGAAGTTATTGCTTTTGTTTCTTAATAGGTGATTCCTCATGTCTCGTGTGGCTAAAGCCCCAGTAACTGTACCGAATGGTGTAACAGTTACTCAGAACGGCCGGCAGGTCGAAGTGAAAGGCACTAAAGGTACATTGTCTTTCAACCTGCATGCGCTGGTCGAGCTTAAACAGGAAGACGGTACTCTGGCTATTGCTCCAGTACAAGAGTCGAAAGACGCTTGGATGCAAGCTGGTACTGCTCGCGCTGTGCTTAACAACCTTGTAAAAGGTGTTAGCGAAGGTTTCGAACGTAAGTTACAGCTTATCGGTGTTGGTTATAAAGCTGCGGTTAAAGGTGATGTTGTTCATCTTAACCTTGGTTTCTCTCACCCGATCGATTATGCACTTCCTGCAGGTGTAACTGCTGAAACTCCAACTGCAACTGAAATCGTACTTAAATCTGCTGACAAAGCAGCTTTAGGTCAGGTTGCTGCAGATATCCGTGGTTACCGTCCACCAGAGCCGTATAAAGGCAAAGGTGTTCGTTATTCTGACGAAGTTGTACTTCGTAAAGAAGCTAAGAAGAAATAAGGCGCGAGGTTCTTATGAACGAAAAGAAACAATCCCGTTTGCGTCGTGCGAAAAGCACACGCTTGCACATCCGTGCATTGGGTGCGACTCGTTTGTGTGTAAACCGCACTCCGCGTCACATCTATGCTCAAGTTATCTCTGCAGATGGTGGCAAAGTATTAGCGCAAGCTTCTACTTTAGACGCTACTCTACGTGCAGGTACAACTGGTAACGTTGAAGCAGCTCAAAAAGTAGGTGCTTTAATCGCAGAACGCGCTAAAGCAGCTGGTGTTACTAAAGTTGCATTTGACCGTTCTGGTTTTAAATATCATGGTCGTATCAAAGCCTTGGCTGATGCTGCTCGTGAAAACGGCTTGGAGTTCTAATCATGGCTAAAGTTGAACAAAACGAAGGTCTTGTTGAAAAGCTGGTTGCCGTTGATCGTGTAGCCAAAGTTGTTAAGGGTGGTCGTATCTTCTCTTTCACAGCATTAACTGTTGTGGGTGATGGTAATGGTCGCGTAGGTTTTGGTCGTGGTAAAGCACGTGAAGTTCCAGCTGCTATTTCTAAAGCACTTGAAGCTGCTCGTCGCAACATGATTACTGTTGACCTTGTTGATGGTACGTTACAGCACCCAATTCATGCACGTCATGGCGCTAGTCGCGTATTCATGCAGCCTGCCTCTGAAGGTACAGGCGTAATTGCTGGTGGCGCTATGCGTGCAGTTTTAGAAGCTGTAGGTGTACGTAACGTTTTGACTAAATGCCGTGGTTCTACTAACGCTGCTAACGTAGTTAACGCAACTTTCAACGGTTTGCGTGATATGACTACTCCTGAGAAGGTTGCTGCGAAACGTGGTCTTTCAGTAGAACAAATTCAAGGGTAATCAATCATGAAAACGATTAAAGTTACCCAGACTAAATCTGCATCGCACCGCTTGAAAAATCATAAGCTGAGCCTGCAAGGTTTAGGTCTGCGTCGTATTGGTCATACTGTAGAAGTGCAAGATACGCCTTCTAACCGTGGTATGATCAACCAAGTCTACTATATGGTTAGTGTAGAGGAATAAGCCATGACTCTGCGTTTAAATACAATTGCACCTGCAGAAGGTGCTAAACGTGACAACCTTCGTGTAGGCCGTGGTATCGGTTCTGGCGTTGGTAAGACCGGTGGCCGTGGTGTCAAGGGTCAAAACTCACGTAAGAGCGGTGGTACTCGTCCAGGTTTCGAAGGCGGTCAAACAGCACTTTATCGTCGTTTGCCTAAATTCGGCTTCACTAGCCAATTGGCTTTGAAAACTGCTGAAGTACGTTTATCTGAGCTTGCTAAAGTTGAAGGCGACATCGTGTCTCTAGAAACTTTAAAAGCGGCGAACGTTGTACGTAAAGACATGATCCGTGCTCGTATCGTACTTTCTGGTGAAATTACTCGTGCATTCACTGTTCAAGGTGTTGCATTGACTAAAGGCGCTAAAGCTGCTGTTGAAGCTGCTGGCGGCAAAGTCGAGGAGTAATCCCCAGTGTCTATGACTCCTAGTTCTTCAGGTCATGTCAACATGATGAAAGGCCAACCATTTCATGTGAAATACCGTGAAATTATTCGTCGAATGATGTTTCTCATTGGTGCGTTGTTGGTGTTTCGGCTAGGAGCGCATATTCCAGTACCGGGCATCAATAATGCGGCCCTAGAAAACCTGTTTAATGCAAACCAAGGTACTATCCTTGGTTTGTTTAACATGTTTTCCGGTGGTGCATTAGAACGAATGTCTATTCTTGCTCTTGGGATCATGCCCTACATTTCTGCATCGATTATCGTGCAGCTGATGTCGACAGTGGTTCCTTCGCTGGAAGCTTTGAAAAAAGAAGGCGAGCAAGGCAAACGTAAAATAAATCAATACACACGACAAGGCACATTATTTCTGGCGCTTGTACAAGCGATCGGGATGTGTGCAGGCTTGATCAGTCAGGGGATTACCCTGAATACTGGTCTGGCTTTTTATATTCCTGCAGTAACCTCATTGGTTGCGGGAACCATGTTCTTGATGTGGTTGGGTGAGCAGATTACCGAACGTGGGGTGGGGAATGGTATTTCCATGATCATCTTCGCGGGTATTGTTGCCGGATTGCCTAATTTAATTATGCAATCTTTGTCATCTGTAGATAATGGCCAGACCAGCCTGATTGGCTTGGTAATTTTTGGTCTGTTGTCTCTGGGTGTTTTGGCAGCCATCGTGTTTATCGAGAAAGCGCAGCGTCGTATTCCGGTCAACTATGCTCAAAAACAACAAGGTCGTCGTGTATTTACTGCACAACAGACACATTTGCCATTGAAAATTAATATGGCGGGTGTGATTCCGGCAATTTTTGCCAGCTCATTGCTGTTGTTCCCTGCGAGCTTAGGCCAGTGGGTGGGTAGTGCAGATCCGAATGCCGGATTTATTCAGCGTAGCCTGCAAGATGTAGCATTGGTATTGTCGCCTGGTCAGCCGTTGTATTTGGTGCTCTTTGGTGCGTTAATTATCTTTTTCTGTTACTTCTATACAGCACTGGTATTTAGTCCTAAAGAAGTGTCAGAGAACTTGAAACGCAGCGGAGCTTATGTGCCTGGTATACGTCCAGGTGAGCAAACTGCTCGTTACTTAGATCATATTCTCAGTCGTTTGACATTTATTGGCGCGATTTACATCACCGTCATTTGTTTGATGCCGATGGTGTTGCAAAGTTCATTTGGTATTCCATTCTATTTGGGTGGTACTTCTTTGCTGATTGTTGTGGTAGTAGTGATGGACTTTATGGCTCAGCTGCAGTCACACCTCACCTCGCACCAGTATGATAATCAAACGTTAATGAGAAAAACGACAGCTCATCCTAAGGGATAAGCGCACTTAGAGGTTTCATCATGAAAGTACAAGCTTCTGTTAAGAAAATTTGTGGTAGCTGTAAAGTTATCCGTCGTAATGGGGTTATCCGCGTAATTTGTAGCGCAGAACCTCGTCATAAGCAGCGTCAAGGTTAATCTGATTAAGACCTGTTGATTTCTGTAGGCGAATTGGGTTATTATCCGCCCCTCAAGATTTTTGTGGGGCGGTTGATTATCTACTGCCTTTTTGGAGAAAATTGAATGGCTCGTATTGCCGGTGTAAACATTCCGGATAACAAGCACGCTGTTATCTCTCTAACGTATATCTTTGGTATTGGTCGCCATACTTCAAAAGCTATTTTAGCTGCTGCGGGTATTGCTCCAACGACTAAGATCCGTGAATTAGATGACGCTCAGCTTGATGCGATTCGTGCAGAAGTTGCTAAGGTTCCGACCGAAGGTGATTTACGTCGCGAAATTTCCATGAACATTAAACGTTTAATGGATTTAGGCTGCTATCGCGGTCTTCGTCATCGTCGCAGCTTGCCTGTCCGCGGTCAACGCACCAAAACTAACGCTCGTACCCGTAAAGGTCCGCGCAAACCTATTAAGAAATAAGATTTCTGGAAGCTAAAAGATGGCTAAAGATACTCGCGCACGCAAGAAGGTCACTCGTACCGTCTCTGAAGGTGTCGCACACATTCACGCTTCTTTTAATAACACCATTGTGACTATTACCGATCGTCAAGGTAATGCACTGGCTTGGGCCACTTCAGGTGGACAAGGCTTCCGTGGATCACGTAAATCAACTCCGTTCGCTGCTCAGGTAGCTGCTGAAGTTGCTGGTAAAGCTGCTTTAGACTACGGTTTGAAAAACTTGGACGTCCTTGTAAAAGGTCCTGGTCCTGGTCGTGAATCTGCGGTTCGTGCTTTAGGTGCAGTGGGTTATAAAATTAACAGCATTACCGATGTGACGCCAATCCCGCACAACGGTTGCCGTCCACCTAAAAAACGTCGCGTGTAAGGAGAAACATTCATGGCTCGTTATATTGGTCCAAAATGCAAACTCTCTCGCCGCGAAGGGACAGACCTGCAACTTAAATCAGGCGTTAAACCGTTTGATGTAAAAACTAAAAAACACGCTAAAGCTCCTGGCCAACATGGTGGAGCTCGTGGCGGTAAACAGTCTGAGTACTCACTACAATTACGTGAAAAACAAAAAGTACGTCGTATGTACGGTGTTTTAGAGCGTCAATTTAGTAACTACTACAAAGAAGCTGCTCGTGTTAAAGGCGCAACTGGTGAAAACTTGTTGAAGCTACTTGAAAGCCGTCTTGATAACGTTGTTTATCGTATGGGTTTCGGTTCTACTCGCGCAGAAGCTCGTCAGTTAGTATCTCACCGCAGCATCACTTTGAATGGCCGTCGTGTTAACATTGCGTCTATCCAAGTTAAAGCGGGTGATGTGATCGCAGTTCACGAAGGCGCTAAACAACAATTACGTATCAAAAACGCAATTGAATTAGCAACTCAACGTGGCATGCCTTCTTGGATGGAAATCGACCATTCTAAATTAGAAGGTACGTTCAAAGCTGCACCGGATCGTTCTGATTTACCTGCTGAAATCAACGAAAGCTTGATTGTAGAATTGTATTCTAAATAATCCTTGAGGAAGCAATATGACGCGTACTGCAAATGAGTTTCTAACTCCGCAAGCGATCAAGGTCGAAGCGGCAAGCGGGACCTCGGCAAAAGTTATTCTAGAACCTTTAGAGCGTGGCTTTGGTCATACTCTGGGTAATGCTTTACGTCGCATCCTTCTTTCTTCTCTACCTGGCGCAGCTGTGGTAGAAGTTGAGATTGAAGGGGTCGAGCACGAGTACAGTACTTTGGAAGGCTTGCAGCAGGACATCGTCGAGCTCTTGCTGAACCTAAAAGGATTGTCGATTAAGCTGTTCGATCAAAATGAAGCATACTTAACATTAGAGAAACAAGGTGCAGGCGACGTAACTGCGGCTGACCTTCGTTTACCTCATAATGTTGAAGTGGTTAACCCTGAACATTTGATCGGTACTTTAAGTGCCTCAGGCTCATTGAAAATGCGTCTGAAAGTTGCTCAAGGTCGTGGCTACGAGACTTCTGATTCACGCTTCCCAGAAGGCGAAACTCGCCCAGTGGGTCGCTTGCAGTTAGATGCTTCTTATAGCCCAATCAAACGTGTGTCTTATACAGTGGAAAACGCTCGTGTAGAACAACGTACTGACCTTGACAAATTGGTCATTGATCTTGAAACCAATGGTACTGTAGATCCTGAAGAAGCAATCCGTAAAGCGGCAACAATCTTGCAACAACAAATTGCAATCTTTGTTGACCTTCAGAAAGATCAAGCACCTGTGGCTCAAGAGCCGCGTGAAGAAGTTGACCCAATCTTGCTTCGCCCAGTAGATGATCTAGAGCTAACTGTTCGTTCTGCTAACTGTTTGAAAGCAGAAAACATTTACTACATTGGTGATCTTGTACAGCGTACTGAAGTTGAGTTGCTTAAAACTCCTAACTTGGGTAAAAAATCGCTTACTGAGATCAAAGATGTTCTGGCTTCTAAAGGCTTACAACTCGGCATGCGTTTAGAGAACTGGCCACCGGCTAGTCTCCGTATGGACGATCGTTTCGCCTATCGTAGCCGTTAATTAAGTAGGACTATCACCATGCGTCATCGTAATAGTGGTGTGAAATTAGGCCGTACAAGCAGCCATCGTAAAGCGATGTTCCAAAACATGGCTAACTCTTTGTTCGAGCACGAGTTGATCAAAACAACTGTGCCTAAAGCGAAAGAGTTACGTCGTGTAGCTGAGCCTTTAATCACTTTAGCTAAAAACGATACAGTAGCAAACCGTCGTTTGGCGTTTGCTCGTACTCGTTCAGCAGCAACTGTTGGTAAATTATTTACCGTTCTTGGCCCTCGTTACAAAGAGCGTAACGGCGGTTATCTACGTGTTCTTAAAGCGGGCTTCCGTGCAGGTGATGCTGCACCGATGGCTTACGTTGAGCTAGTAGATCGCGAAGTTAACTAATTTCGTGAAGAATAACGCGAGTTGTTCGAAAAGGTCGGTTGAATAAACCGGCCTTTTTTAATGTCTGAAATTTATTTTCAGGTATTTGCATCATGCAGAACTAATCTGAATCTGGCCTGAAAAGATAAAAAAATAATGGCTTTTTATCAAACTTGACATTGTGTATTGTCAATTTTGTGATTTAATAAAAACAGATAGTATCGCTTAGGTAAAAGAACAATATGGAAAAGCAAATCGATATTTTAATTGTGGGTGCGGGGATCTCGGGAATTGGTCTGGCAGCGCATCTTTCTAAACATTGTCCGCAGCGCTCATTTGAAATTATTGAGCGACGTGCCAGCATTGGCGGAACTTGGGATTTATTTAAATATCCGGGAATTCGTTCTGATTCGGATATGTCGACCTTTGGTTTTAATTTTAAACCCTGGAAAAAAGCCAGTGTACTTGCCGATGGCGCTTCGATTAAGGGCTATCTGGCCGAAGTAGTAGATGAATTTAATCTGGAATCGAAAATTCATTATCAACACCGTGTGTTAACCGCCAACTATGATTCTACGACCTGTAAATGGTCAGTAGAGATTGAGGATGAACACGGCAAGAAGCAGATCTGGATTGCGAATTTCGTACTGAGTTGTACCGGTTATTACAATTATGACCAAGGTTTTCAGCCTGAGTTTCCAAATCAGCAGGCTTTTAAAGGCCAATTCATTCATCCGCAGCATTGGCCGGAAAATTTAGATTATCAGGGCAAAAAAGTGGTGATCATTGGTAGTGGTGCCACCGCGATTACTTTAGTTCCGGCGATGGTCAAAGGCGGCGCAGGGCATGTAACCATGTTGCAGCGTTCTCCGACTTATATCGCTTCAGTGCCCTCTATTGATATGATTTATGCAAAGATGCGGCAGTATCTACCAGAAGATGTGGCCTATAAAATTACCCGTGCCCGGAATATTGGGATGCAGCGCGGAATTTATGCCCTGGCACAAAAACAGCCAAAACTGTTAAGAACGCTGTTACTTAAATCTGTGCAGTTTCAGCTCAAAGGTAAAGTGGATATGAAGCACTTTACCCCGAATTATGAGCCGTGGGATCAGCGCCTATGCGTGGTGCCGGATGGTGATCTGTTTAAAATTTTACGTGAAGGGCAGGCATCAGTTATAACCGATCAGATCGAAAGCTTGACTGAAACCGGCATTCAGCTGAAATCGGGTCAACATCTGGAGGCAGATATTATCGTTTCAGCCACAGGCTTAAATATCCAGATTCTTGGTGGAATTCAGGCGACGATTGATGGTCAACCTGTCGATACCTCACAACATATGCTGTATAGAGGCATCATGGTGAGTGATGTGCCGAATATGGCGCTAATTATTGGTTATATCAATGCCTCTTGGACTTTAAAAGTGGATATTGCCGCTGAGTACATTTGCCGTTTGCTGAACTATATGGATCAGCAGGGCTATGCTGAAGTCATCGCTCAGGGTGATCAGACTGAATTGCTAGAGGATACTGTGATGGGTAGTCTCAGTTCGGGCTATATTGCCCGTGCCGCAGATGTGATGCCAAAACAAGGTAAACATGCACCGTGGAAAGTCAGCAACAATTATCTGGCAGATCGTAAGGAACTCAAACAAGCTTCGTTTGAAGATAGGGTGCTGAAATTTAAGAAAAACAGCAAGGCTCTCAAACATAAACCGCGTCTGGTCTCTTAAAGTCGGATATCGAACTGAAGAAAAAGGAGTCCTGAGTGACTCCTTTTTTATGCGTCCAGTTTACAGTGAACGTGCAATCAGTTCTTTCATGATTTCGTTGGTACCAGCATAAATCCGGTTGGCGCGGTTGTCGATATAGGCCCGGGCAATTGGATATTCCAGCATATAGCCATAACCACCATGCAATTGCAGGCATTCATCTACCACCTTGCTATACATTTCTGAAATCTTATATTTGGCCGCAGCAGCGGCATCGATGCCTAATTCTTGCTTGAGTTGCAGCTCCATGCAGCGATCCAGATAAGCGCGACAAAACTCGATTTCGGTACGCATTTCTGCCAGTTTAAAGCGGGTATTCTGAAAATGGCTAATACTCTTGCCAAAGGCCTGACGTTCCTTGGTGTATTTCACTGTATGTGCGAAAGCAGCTTCAGCGCCAGCCTGACACATAATTGCCACAATCAGGCGTTCCCAGGCCAGTTCTTTCATCAACATCATAAAGCCCATGCCTTCCAGACCGAGCAAGTTTTCTTGTGGTACGCGTACATCGTCAAAGAACAGCTCGCAAGTATCCTGGCCTTTCATGCCAATTTTATTCAGCGGCTTGCCTTTGCTAAATCCGGCTCGATCGGCTTCGACCATAATTAATGAGAGATTGGCCGAGCCTTTGTCACTATGACCGGTCTTGCAGACCACAATCGCCATATCACAGAGATAGCCATTGGTAATAAAGATCTTGGATCCATTAATCACATAGTCATCGCCATCCAGTATTGCAGAGGTACGTACTGCTTGCAGATCAGAGCCGGTTCCCGGTTCGGTCATGGCAATCGCGGTGACGATTTCCCCGGAAGCCATTTTGGGTAACCACTGCTGTTTTTGAGCATCATTGCCAAAGTTCAGCAGGTAATTGGCGACAATATCTGAATGTAGGGAAAAACCTGTGGCTGAATCACCAGCATAAGCCTGTTCTTCAATCAGAATCATGCTATACAGCCGGTCTACCCCAGAGCCGCCATATTGCTCTGGCATGGTGGCGCAGAGTAGTCCCAGTTCACCCGCTTTAGTCCAGAGCTCTCGATCCACATGCTGTTGCTTTTCATAGCGCTCGCTATGCGGAATAACTTCCTTTTCATAAAACTTGCGTACGGTTTGACGAAATGCTTCATGTTCGGCAGTAAAAAGCTGGCGGGGCAGCATCGGGGCAAGCGGGCGAATGGCTGCAGATTGCATCTTGTTATTCCTTATTCTGATCTGTTTGCTTTAAAGTAGGTCAAGCATAGATCAGCAACAATGAGCGGAATGTTCAAATAACTTAAATATGCTGATGCTTTTGGTCATTTGTATGAAATCCCTCGAAATTCAGCGATGGCTTCAGGTAAACTATTCCGGTTTATAACGAATTGGGGAAATTCGATGACTGATGACATCACCTTAGAAGAGCGCAAAGTGATTTATCGCGCGCGTCGTGGTCTAAAAGAGCTGGATGTGTATTTTGATCCCTACGTAAAAAACTACTACTTAACTGCTGATCCATTTGAAAAGCAGATGTTTGCTGAGTTGGTCGATCAGGAAGATCCAGATCTGCTGGACTGGTTTATGGAAGTCTCTGAGCCGCCGCGTCCTGAATTAAAAGATTTGATCAAGAAGCTTAAATTTTACGTCCATGGATAATCGCTGTTTCAAGCTGAAACGCAGTTATTGTGCACTGGCGTTTCAGCTTTTTATTTTTGCACTGTTGATGTACCTCCTATACCAGCTATTGCCGATTGCGATTTGGCTGCTGTGTGCTGCGATTGGACTGGTGATTTATCAGCTGTTTTATCGCAAGACGCCCCAGATTGAACAGTTTGAATATCTGGATGGACGTGAATGGTCATTGACGGCCAAATCTCGGCCCACCTGTCGGGTATGTGTTAGTCATGTGATTGATCATCAAGCTTATATTGTGGTGTATTTTCAGCACGCCAAGGCTCAGCCTTTATTGATCTGGTGTGACCAATTGCCGCTAAAACAATGGAAATCCCTGAAAGTTCTGACCAAACTTATCTAGTTGTCAGACAACGCTATTTTAATCACTTGATTGAAGTTTCAATAAAACAGATACTTAGATCATTAATACGCTTTCATTGTCAGACAGAAAATAATAATGACTTATCAGTAAGATAAATTGTATGACAATTTCCCGCCTATGTTTTATTTTTAGCCTGTACATTGAACGCACCAACAGCAAATACGGGAGAATTCAATAGAATCTCCAGTGTGGATGTTTTTGATCGTAGTGATTGTTTCAGCTTTGGTGGTTGGACAATTCGCGATGGTGCTGAAGGATAAATTTTCATCTTAATCAAGCAGAGTTATTACCGGCTCTCTGTTTGTACAGTTAATAAGTAGCATGTGCTGAACCGTCGCAATGCTACTTTTTTTTGCCCAAAATTTGGGAATTCAACAGATCAAGTCAATTGCAGTCGGCCAGTTTGATGGCACAGTGTCTGGTACGGATTAGAGTAAATACTCTTTTATTCACAAAATGCTTCTGATATCTTTAACAGAAAGATGGACATAATCACAATTATAGAGGACAGGAAAATGTCAGGCGTCCGTAAAATATGCCAAGGTATGGCGACCATTGCAATAACAACAACAGTATTAACGGGGTGTTCCCATGTCATTAAAACCGGTGCCAATGTTGCACTGGGTTTTACCGAAAACCATATTGTCCCGCCAATTTTAGCCATGGATGATGCCGAGATGGTCTGTAATTCAGGCAATTCTCTAACTCCGGCCATCATGGCAACCAAAGAAATGGGAGCGGATCCGACGCGAGTAGCCGTGCTGATGTATTCGGCTGCCGGCATTTGTGCCGAGCAAAAGGCGTTGGAAGCTGAGTTACGCTATTTGCGTGCTTCAAAATCCAACCAGGTAGCGGAAGCCCAAGATGCGCGAATCGAGCAGAAGCGCTGGGCGGCTCTAGCGGCACAGCGTCAATATACCGGTTATCAATTGTTCCAGAGCCGTTATGAAAAAAAATATCAAAAAGCCTTGGGTGAAGAATGCCCGCGCATGAACAGCGATATGGAGCAAACGGTTTATCTGCTGGGCATGCTCAGCGGTTTACAAGCCATGACCAATGATATTAATTCTGGCGGCGCAGTGCATGTACCCAAAGATATCGCTGCTGTGGTCGAACGTGGTATGACCTGTCTGGATAATGCCAAATTCTGGGGAGCACCGAATGCTACGCGTGCTGTGATCTGGACTTTATTACCAGGTGCAAGCGATGGTAAACCTGATCCTTACCAAACATTAAAACAATCTACACAAATTGGTGAGCAAAAAGGTGTACGTTTATCGCATGCTTTATATGCTGTAGCAGCACAGGCCAGCGGTGACGATGCCAAAATCCGCGATGCTTTAAAAACCTTTGCGCAGGCCCGTACTGAGGAAAAGCCGGTAAATCCACAGTTCAAGCTGATCGACAGTATGGCAGCGATTATGGTCGGTGGAATTTCAGATCGTTACTGGACAGAAAATACTGGTGTGCGCAGCGCCGATGATGGCATGCAACGTTTCTGGGATGAATCAGACAGCTCTTCGGAACTCGATGACCTATTCAGTGCAGACCTGTAACCCAGATAGCCTGCATAGAATTTTAAGGATGAAATTAAACTAGATGGTTAGGGAGAAGCATAAGCTGATGCTAGATCAACATGTTCGACGAAAAATTATTTTTCTAGCGGCTTTTGTCTCTCTCTGTGCATGTCTGCAAATTTTCAAGGATAGTTTCATCTACTGGCAAGAGAGTTTGCTCAGTGAGTTTTGGCGACTGTGGACGGCACATTGGGTACATGTGGGGTGGACCCATTATTTCCTGAATATTCTCGCTTTTATCTGTCTGCCTTTTATTTTTCCACGCGCTATTCTATGGCACTTTTCTGCCATTTTACTGATCTTGCCACCTTTGATCAGTTTAAGTTTTTATTTTTTCTTACCCAATATTGAAGCCTACGCTGGCTTGTCGGGTGTGCTGCATGGTGCCTATGTTGCCGTTGCCTGTGTACATTTGCTGTATAAGCGGGAACGCAGTTTTGCTGCACTGGTGTTATTTTTGATCTTTGGCAAACTGGTCTGGGAAAATACGATTGGCAATGTCGGGACTGCACAGCTGATTGGCAGTCCGGTCTTGGTCGAAGCACATTTGCTCGGGGTAATTTGGGGAGTGATGTTGGCGCTGGCCTATATTGTCAGCAACTATTTTCGGGATAGCTAAAGTGAAGCAATGAATAAAGCACTTGGCAGAAAAAACAAAAAGAAAATATAAATTGTCATTTTTATTGTGCTGATTTTGATGCAGAGTCAAAACATAGAATAAAAATCCTGACCTTTGAAAAGGAATTTTCGGGCCAGAAGGGAAGATCAGCGTCCTAGAACAAACACAGGTCGCTAAAATAAAAATAGGAATATACATGCAAAATGATGATCAAAACAGATCAGGATTAGGTCTGTTGCGTTATATCTGGACAGAGTGGATCTCGACCTTCGTGGTGCTGGTCTTGCTTTTGCTTACACTGATTATTGGTACTGGAGAAATGATTCACGGCCAGTTGCTGCGCATGGGGGAGCGTCTCTATGGCGATCCGGCAACCGGGATGCAATATTCATTTTTACGTGCTGAACCGACACGTCCACAATGTGAACGCAAGATCAATGTCGATCAGCGTGTTCAGCAGCAGATGAAAGCCGATGCAGCCGATGAATATGCTGATTTCTTCGGCGTGCGCTCGCAAGCGGATGTCCGGGCTGCGGTATTACAGGCACAGCAGGTTTGTGAAGAATCTTATCTGTTCTACGATAAAGCCATTCAACATGTCGAAGCACAACCGAGTATTCGGGCTTATCGGGCTTTTGAAACGTCTTTCTTTGGAATATTCAAGTTTGGCACTGAGAACCGGGCCTTGCTCTTGGTCATCATGGTGGTATTCGCTGCGATCAGTGCCACCCTAAAAACCCATCATATTGGTCTGCGTAGTCCAAGTACAGGTATCGATTTTAAAGTCTATTCGGTCGCCATGCTGCTGGGTAATGCTTTTCTGGCATTCTCATCCTACAGTCAATACCAGTCTGTGCTGAACTCGGGCGTACCGATGGGCGAGATGAAATACATCTACTGGCTGTGGATGATTCTGTTTAGCAGCTTAACCTTAATCAGTTTATATCAGGTGGTTAAACAACCAAAACCAACGCGTGAGGGCGGCAGTTTTGGTCTGGCCTTTTTGAGTGTGCCACTGTATGCCTATATGGCCATTATTACCGGAATAAACTTCACCTTCTTTATGGATTATCCAATGGGACAGGGGATTTATCTGGGGCAACTGGTCGAGTTTTCCAGTATTTTCCTGAATCTGGCCTTGTTTATCTGGGCCGGTATGTTGCTGAAACAGACCCGTGTGGTAGATATGTTCCTGAACATTCTGCGTCCATGGAATCTGGCCCCTGAAACCTTGACCTGGTTAATTCTGCTGGCCGCTGCCTTACCGACTGCCTATACCGGTGCATCAGGGATTTTCGTGATTGCCGCAGGTGCGATCATTTATAAGGAAGTCTGGAATGCAGGTGGACGCCGTCAGTTTGCACTGGCCGCCACTGCAATGTCCGGTTCACTGGGTGTGGTCTTACGTCCATGCTTGCTGATCGTCGTGGTAGCATCACTGAATAAAGAAGTAACTACTGATTTGCTCTATCACTATGGGATTTATGTCTTCCTGCTCAGCTCGACTTTATTCCTGGTAATTTCTTTATTCTTTGCAGAAAATAAATTCCGGATTGCCGCACCAACCATCGCAGCTCCTCAATCAGGTCGTGCCTTCCTTGCGATTATTCCTTATATCGTGATTTTTATTCTGATCTGGCTATTCTACAAATATGCTTTGTCGACAGACCTGAATGAATTTACCGCCCCTGTGATGATGCCGGTCATTCTGCTGATGATTGTCTTATATGATAAATTACGTCATGAACCGGCACCGTTGCCACCGGTCGGTCATTGGGATGAGACTTTGAATGCGACCTTACATTCGAGAAATACTCCTGAACTGGCGACAGCTGCTAGCGTGGCCAATGTAGAATATCGTGAAGCAGAGCATGCGGGGCAGCGAGATAAAGAATTGGCTGTTGATCATGGTGTAAAGCGTTCAAATGCTACAGAAATCTTGCGTAAGGTGGGTTTCTGGAAGTCGATGCATATCTCCACCAGTGAAACCGTGGGGCATATTGGTGCGCTGGTGATCCTGATGGCACTTTCTGTGAGTGTCGGTGGCTTGCTGGAACGTATGGAAATTATGGAAGCGTTTCCAACCGATATCAGCAGTACTATTCTGGTCATTTCCCTGATTGTCGGCTTGATGATTTTTGTCGGGATGATTATGGATCCGTTTGGTGCGGTGATTCTGATCTCGGCGACTGTTGCTCCAGTGGCTTACCAATACGGCATTCATCCGGTGCATTTCTGGATGATCACCCTGATTGGCTTTGAACTGGGCTATGTGACGCCACCGGTGGCACTGAACCATCTGTTGGCCAGACAATCCATTGGCAATGCCGAAGTGGCTGAAGCGGATGCAGAAGTACGCCATCTGTCTTTTTACTACCGTTATGAACGCTGGATTTTACCGGTGATTGTGCTGCTGCCTGCAATGCTGATCATCGCCTATGTGCCTTATGTCTTTAAGCTGTTCGGCTGGTATCCATAAAAGATATACACTAAAAAAGCACCTACGGGTGCTTTTTTAATTTAATCTGAATTCTTGGCTCAGATTTTAGATGAATTCAGGCGCTTTTGCAGGATTGGGCTACACAGCAGAATCGCGCAGAAAATCAACCCTAATCCGATCAGGCTATATAGATCAGGAACCTCCTGCCAGAACAGAAAACCCCCATATACCGGCAAAAAAAATCACCACATAATTCACCGGCCCAATTTGTCCTGCCGACGCCAGTTTGTAAGCATTTGACATCAATAACTGACTGAAATTGGCCAGAATGCCGGCAGTAATCAGATAGCTGAAGTTCTGTCAGAGTAGTATAGGGCCGCCACACCCAAAACATCGGAATCACTGAAATCAGGCTGCCAATCAAACAGAAATAAAATACGATTTTTTCTGGAGATTCGGTTTTGGTCAGCGCTCGAACTGCAACAAAAGCCATACATGGTAATCAGACCGACCACCGCACGCCAGGTGTGCATCCACAGTTTTTCAGTTTTAAAAAATCCGCGACCTTGGTTAAAAATGAAAGGCAGGAAAATAAACAGCCCGACCACATTACAGAAGAAAACCACAGTAGCATAATCAACCGTTTGTGAGGCATAACGGATACATACGCCCATCACTGAAAATAAAAAAGCAGAGCAGGTCAGTAAAATAATGGCTTTGAATAGTGGTGAAGTGGCTGTGGTAGACAGGGAGACAATTCGGCTAGAAGATCTGCAGATCTTCTAGCCGAAATGCATCAAGATTATTGGCCTTGAGCCAGTTGTGCTTCGAGTAGCTTGATCTGTTCCTCTTTCAACTGAATGAGCTGGTCAGCATCGCTGTGCTGCGCATCTAGCGTGGCTTTTTGCTCATTGAGCTGAACTTGAATATCGGCTAATTTGGCCATCTCTTCGTTGGCCAAAGTAGCATTTTCCGGTACTGGCGCTTTTAACAGGCTGCCGCTGATTAATGCTTTGGTCTCGAGTGCCTCAGCCGCATTGCTTGCATCTGTATTTTCTTCAGTTGTCGCTGTAGATGTGGTTGCCGGAACAGCTGCGATTTCCTCCTGTTGCATGCGTTGTGTCTCCTTCGAAGGTGCATTCAACCATTGATAGAGCAGCACCAATACAACGACAGTAACTAAAGCCCCCATAATCCCCATTAAAAGTTTGGGGTTATTTCTTTGTTCTACTGACATAGCTTGAACCTTGATTTTTTATTTTGCTGAATGAGGTTTAAACTGAATCACGCCAATTTCATCTGGAACAGCTGGTGTTTCTGGTTGGTCAACATGTGTGGGACGATTTTCTTCATAACCACACTCGATACATTCAATCCACTCATCTTCACCAGAGGTCAGCATGACGACACGATCTAACGCTTGACATTTTGGACATTTTGCGCCTGCAATGAAACGACGTTTAATGGTCATCATACTCACCTTGTGATCAACTTAAAAAGCTAGTTTAAGCGTTTTTAGAGCGGTTCGTCCAACCTTGATGACGTAGCAATGCATCTATTTTTGGCTCGCGTCCGCGGAAATTGATAAATGCGTCAAGTGCTTGATCTTTTCCGCCAACTGCGAGGATATTTTCCCGAAACTGTTTTCCAGTGGTGGTATTAAAAATCCCTTCATTTTCGAAACGGTCGAAGGCATCACTGGCCAAAACTTCGGCCCATTTATAGGAATAATATCCCGCTGCATAACCGCCGGCAAAAATATGACTGAAGCTGTGCTGGAAACGGTTATAGTCGGTGGTGGGCAGAACTGCATATTTTTCACGAATTTCATTCAGTGTGGCCTGAACCTGTTCCGCATTTGAAGCCGGATTGGCACGGTGAATACTCAAGTCAAACAAGGCAAATTCAAGTTGACGCAGGGTTTGCATACCGGATTGGAAGAAACGTGCATCGAGCAGGGCTTTGAGCAGGTCGGCCGGCAAAGATTCCTTGGTTTCAATATGTTCACTGAGCAGATTCAGACTGTCCTGATCCCAAGCCCAGAATTCCATAAACTGGCTTGGCAGCTCCACGGCATCCCAAGCCACGCCATGCGTACCTGCCACCGCGATATTGTCCACTTCAGTCAGCATATGATGCAGGCCGTGACCAAATTCATGGAACAGGGTAATCACTTCATCATGCGTGAGCAGTGCAGGTCGGTTGCCAACAGGTGGAGTAAAGTTACCCACCATATAGCAGATCGGTTTTTGCAGGCCATCACGGGTCTGCATGCGCGAACGGAAACCGCTCATCCAGGCACCACCACGTTTGCCTTGGCGTGCATACAGGTCAAAATAGAAACCGCCAATCACCTGACCTTGATCTTCCAGTTCGAAATAACGCGCCTCTGGATGCCAAACCGGCGCTTCACGTTCAATCACCTGAATGTCATACAGGCGATTGACAATACTGAACAGGCCCTGCAGGATTTTTGGTGCAGGGAAATAAGGTTTCAGCGCTTCCTGTGACAGGTTGAACTGCTGCATTTTCAGCTTTTCTGAATAATAGCTGCTGTCCCAAGGTTTCAGTTCATCAATACCATCTTCAGCGGCAATGGCTTTTAGTTCTGCAATTTCCTTGGTTGCCGGCGCACGGGCATGCTCTGCCAGATCACGCAAGAATTCGTCTACTGCTTCTACACTTGGCGCCATTTTGCTGGCCAGGGATAATTCTGCATAATTGTTGAAGCCGAGCAGCTTGGCCATTTCCTGACGTAAGCTGAGGATTTCTTCAATTAAGGCGGTATTGTCAAATTCAGTTTGCTCGGACTGATCTGAAGCGCGCGTGGTATAGGCTTTATACAGCTCTTCACGCAGTTCACGATGTTCCGCATGGGTCATGATTGCCAGATAAGACGGGAAATCTAGCGTAGCCACCGGCTGATCCAGCTCGCGTTGCTGGCCATATTGTTTTAACAGCTCAATATTACTTTCAGAGAGACCCGCTAACTCATCTTCAGCTAATGGTCTGAAATAAGCCTGAGTCGCATCCAGCACATGGTTGGAAAAGTCCGAAGACAGTTGTGAGAGACGTGCAGAAATTTCCGCATAACGTTTCTTCGCTTCGCCTTCTAAGGCCACACCAGACAGTTTGAAGTCACGTAAGGCCAGTTTGATGGCACTTTGCTGGGCTGCAGGTAATTCATTAAAAATTGATGCATCATGAACATGCTGATAAGTTTGATACAGCGCCGTATGTTGACCTAGTTGCGTATAGTATTCGCTCAGACCCGGTAATAAGGCTTGATAGACGTCACGGGTTTCGGCATTGTTCATCACGGCATTTAAATGCGACAGGATGCCCCAAGACTCACTCATATTGTTTTCAAGCGTGTCGACATGTTCCAGTGTAGTCAGCTGCTCCTGTACTGAAGTCGGTGTTTCGGTGAGTTCATTCAGGAACTTTTGCCCTTCAGCGATACAGCTTTCAATTTTTTCTTTGAGATCGGCCAGGGTAATCTGATCAAATTGTGGAACAGGCAAAGTTGCCTTTTCTAAAGTCATGTCGGTCTGCCAAATTAATTTTCTATATTCAGTCTAGATGTAGGGCCTTTGGTGGGGGAAATCAAGGGAGTTAAAGTTTTTTCTCTAGCTTTGTATTTAATATTTTCAATTCTTTATTAATATTTTGAAGCTGTTCAATAAATCCACCATCAGATGAAGGTAAGGCTTCTAGTTCATTTATATCGATGATGGAAATATCAGTGATTTGAGTTTTCCATAAGTTTAAAGGGTGCTGATACCAATACGTGACTTTCATGGTGATAGGATTATTATCTAAAGCCTCTCTGAGGCCGCCGTATTGTCCCCAATCGTATATATAGCTCTGATTGGGTGTAAATACTTTGACTCCATGTTTGAAAATACCGCTATCAAAATAATCTTTTGAAGTATTTAATTTTTTAATTCCGAAGGCCCGTTTAGGAATGGGTTGATCACTCGATATTTGTACATTATAGGCAATGGATTTTCCTATATTCTTTATCTGTAGTTGAATGAAAGATTGCTTACCGTAATGCGGAAGAGCAAAAACTATAATTTGTGGTTGCTGATCAGATTTAAATACGGCATAAGTCACAAGCAAAGCCATTAAAGAAATGATCAAAGTAAAAATAGTTATGGTATCCATTCTTATAATTTTTCCTATTTTAATATTTTGATTATAAATAAAAAAGAGCGCCTTAGCGCTCTTTTTATACCGTCAAAAATTATTCAGTCTTGGCTTTTGCATTCGACTTTTTCTTTTTCACTTTGGTCTTTTTCTTTACTTTATCTTTAGCCTTTGCTTCAGGCTTTGCTGCAGATTTTTTAGCAGACTTGCTGTTGTAAGAGCTGGGTTTTCCTTTGGCTTTTTTGCGTCGTATGGGCTGTTCTCCATCGGCATTCAGGCTGGATTTAGACTCGCGCTCATTCTTGCTAAAAACCTCTTCTGTTGCTGCTGGACGTACTGCCGGTTTTTTCTCGCTCACGCGCGGCGCACGAGCACGGATCGCACGGCCGGCATGACTGAGTTGCTGTACCAGTTCAAAGTCGATCTTGCGCTCTTCCAGATTGACGCCAGCCACCTTGATCTTGACTTCATCGCCCAGACCAAAGACCTGACCACGATTCTGGCCGACCAGATTCTGGCTGACTTGATCAAAGACAAAGAAGTCATCGCCCAACTGGCTGACATGTACCATACCATCCACATACAGGTCTTTTAGCGTCACAAACAGGCCAAACTCTGCTGTGGCACTAATGATGCCAACAAATTCTTCGCCTAAATGCTGTTGCATATAATGACATTTCAACCAGGTCGTCACCGAGCGAGAGGCTTCATCGGCACGGCGTTCAGTGGCAGAGAAATGTGTTCCTGCTTCATCTAAAGCTCCACCTGAAAGCGGAGATGGCTTTTTATTTAAATGCGCTTTGATGGCACGATGCAATAACAGGTCTGGATAACGTCGAATTGGCGAAGTGAAATGTGTATACGCCTCATAAGCCAGACCGTAGTGCCCCGCATTGTTAGGGCCGTAATAAGCCTGCATCATGGAGCGTAATAACACCGCATGAATGCTTGGTGCATCTATGCGGTCTTTGGTCGCTTCAATCACCGCCTGATAATCTGCTTGGGTCGGTTGCTCCGGGAATTTCAAACCAAGCAGCTTGACGAAATCACGGACTTTTTGAATACGCGAGAACTCAGGTGGCTCATGTACGCGGTACAACATCGGAATTTCATTTTTCAATGCATATTCTGCGGCTGCCACGTTGGCCAGCAACATACATTCTTCAATCAGCTTATGCGCATCATTACGGCTACGCGGCAAAATCTCTTTAACTCCGCCCAGCTCATCAAAAGTCATATACGTTTCAACGGTTTCAAATTCCATGGCATGACGTTCTGCACGTAAGCCTTTCAGAACCTGGTACAGCTGGAACAGGGTGTTGATCGACTTGCGAACTTCGCGATCTTCGGTAATGGCCTGACTGTCGCCTTCCAGATATTGGGCAACCTGATCATAAGTCAAACGTGCTTTAGAGTGCATCACGGATGGATAGAACTCAAAACCGGTAACACGACCGGCACGTGACAGTTTTAAATCACAGACCATACAGAGACGATCAACAGCCGGATTTAAAGAACACAAGCCATTCGACAAGGCTTCAGGCAGCATTGGTAAAACAAAGTGCGGGAAGTAGACAGAAGTTCCGCGTTCCTGAGCTTCATCGTCCAGTGGTTTGCCTGTACGTACATAATGACTGACATCGGCAATCGCTACGACCACGCGATAGCCACCGCCCGGACGTTTTTCAGCATATACTGCATCATCAAAGTCACGTGCATCTTCACCATCAATGGTGACCAAAGCTAAATCACGCAGATCCACACGACCTTCACGGTCTTTTTCTGTTGGTTCTTTAAAGCTTTCTGCATCCTGAATCACTTCTTCCGGGAATTCATACGGTAAACCATATTCTAAAATGGTTTGTGGAATGATGATTTCGGTATCGGCTTTATCTGCCATGGACTGGACAATATGACCGGTCGCAAATTCTTCACGGGTCGGATAAGTATCAATCGCCACGCGAATCGAATCACCCAGATTGACTTGCGCATGTTCAATCAGTTCTTTTTCAAGAGTAATCGGCTGATGCGCATTTGGGCTGGCAGGTTGAACAAAGTATTCACCTTCATATAGGGAAACTTTACCAATGATCTGCTTAACGCGGTGCTGCACAACTTCAGTCACATAACCCCAGGCTTTACCTTTACGGTCTACTGAAGTTTGACGTACTTTGACACGGTCGCCATTAAAGACCAGCCGCAGTTCACGCTCAGCCAGTAAGAGATCGTCCTGGCCAGAAATGTTGGCAGTTCCCATCCCGCGGGAATTGATATAAACCGTCGCTTCGGATTCAGGCTGCTCGACGGCAATCTGGAATTTATAACCATCTTTCATCAATTGCCCGTCACGCACCATCGCAATTAAACGATGGCTGAGAGCATCAATACTTTTTTGATCTGCAATTTCGAAATGTTCTACCAGGTCGGCATGAGACTGGGCATTATTTTTTTCTATGGTTTCTAAAATTAGCGTACGGCTTGGGATAGGGTTGTCATAACGTTCGGCTTCAGCTTTTGCTTCAGGATCGACCCAGTTTTTCATCATGTCTTTAAATTTATCTTAGGAGATAGGTTTAGCATAAAACATGTGTGCGCAGACTGCACGTAAATGATTGCAATAATCCATTTAAGTTTTCAATTTTCTGTTCATTTTAGATAACTGGAAATTTATTCGGTTTTTTGAGCAGGAAAATGTACGAAAAATCGCTGAATTGCTTAAAAAGTATTTAAACGAGCAAAAATATGCACTTTTTTTCGATGCTGCGCTTGCAGTGCCATGCCGAAATTTGTATTATGGCCGCACGTTACGGTGAGATGGGTGAGTGGCTGAAACCACGTCCCTGCTAAGGACGCATACGGGTAACTGTATCGAGGGTTCGAATCCCTCTCTCACCGCCACGCTTACTTATGTCGCGCGCTCATAGCTCAGCTGGATAGAGCACTTGGCTACGAACTAAGGGGTCGGGAGTTCGAATCTCTCTGAGCGCACCAAGTAAGTTAAGCAGAAAAACGTATTGCCAACCTAGGCACACAAGTTACGCGCTCATAGCTCAGCTGGATAGAGCACTTGGCTACGAACTAAGGGGTCGGGAGTTCGAATCTCTCTGAGCGCACCAACTTGAACAATCAACCGCTTTCATAGCGGTTTTTTTGTGCCTGAAATTTGGGAACATCTTTCTCGGTATTTGCTGTGTACTTTTCATCAGGATGAAATGGAGCTTGTCGCCACATTGAATGCAGCGTCAAAGTCCGGATGGTATTAATTGTTTTTAGCTCTAAATGTGCAGAAATTCTCACAGAAAACTGTAAATACTGCTGTATCGTTTAATTACTATACATTCAGTTGTGCTTTTATTAAAAAACACTTAACAAGCCTTAAAAAAGCCGTATAATGCACCCCATCAAGACGTCGCGCTCATAGCTCAGCTGGATAGAGCACTTGGCTACGAACTAAGGGGTCGGGAGTTCGAATCTCTCTGAGCGCACCAATCTTGATAAGAATTCTGAAAAAACCGCACATTGATGCGGTTTTTTTACGTCTGTGATATTTAACGCTTTTTCATATAAAAAACCAATAACTACCGATTCGTTGATTATCTTAATTTTTGCTGTACCTTGAGTGCATAGACGGTATTGCCACCCACCGCAGGTAATACATCGTGATAGGGCAGACTGCGCATGGCCCTTAATAAAAACGGTGCTTGATCATGAATCTTCATGCTGCTGGTGATTTGGAACAGATTACCTTGTGATTGCGGCAATAGCTTCATGCTGCCTTTGACAAACTTTAAGTCGCCACCATTGGCATTGAACTGATTCTGCAAGGGATCGGGCTGGTAAAAACGCATCTTGAAGTTAAATGGAATCTGAATCACGCCTAAGCCCACTGAAACTTTATAGTTGGCATCTACACTTTGGGTATTGATCGGGTTAAGTTCGACTTTCTTGATCTGGCGCGGGAAAAGCTGTTGACTGGCTTGTGCAGCCAACCACGGTCGTAGCTTGTCTACCGAATGCGGAAAGTATTGATAGGTGCTGCTAAATCTCAAATTTTCTGACGCTTTTCCTTCTTTAATCTGATAGCTGGGCAAAATAAAACTGACTGGTTGGCCGGATTTTTGACTAAGCTGGGCAATCTTCTGTAGCTGTTGTGAATTAAATTTCAGTGGTGGAGTCGGGGCGGTGAGTGTTGTGGCATGACTGGTTTTAAAACGCTGTTGCAGTGCTTCGAGTAGAAATGCGTTGGTACTGGGAGGAATGCCAAGTTTGGCTTCAGGCAGGGCATTGAGAATTTTACTGAATAGAAAACCTTTAGGCTGGTTCAGGTCGCCCCACTGGGTCACTGTCACCAGAGTTCTGTGCGGATCAAGCGCGAACCATTCCAGTTTTCCCGCGCCATAAGGAATGGGTGCATCAATAATTAAAGTGCTGATGCTGTTATTGCCCAGATGATGCTGCATCACCACGGTTTCTTTGAAGTTCAATATCGGAATTGGTGTGGGGATATGCACCTGATATTTGACCTGCTGAATCGAACCTTGCTGTTCTAGAATTTTGGCTGACTTTAAAGTCGGAAACAGGCCAACATAATCCGGATAATGCTGTAGCAATTTCTCGACCTGTGTTTCAGCCATAGGCAAAACCACGGCGGCACTATAAAATTGTACCTTGCTGGTGGCCTTACTGTTTAAGGTAGGAAGCTGGGTTTTAGTCACCGGATGCGCATAAATCAGAATCCTTTCGCCTGTTAATTCTGCCAATTGTTGGGCATTGCCCGGATAAGCACTCAGGCTACTGGGTAATTCTGCATCCCAGGGAATGATCTTGGCCAGTGATAGAGTAGACAGACCCGAACAGATACCGATTGCAATACATTGCTTGAATCCTTTCATTCAACATCCTGTTGCATATTTTTTGTTTTAATTGCTGTTTATTTAAAACTAAATACACGTTTTTCCAAAGCAAAGTTATGTAATTGATGCGTCAGGCCATAAGCATTGTGCATATTTTGCTATAGTATTGGGCAAGATTTTATTTTTTTGATGTGATGCTATGACTGAGTCAGCACCGACTTTATCGACCCGTTATTTTCTGACTTTAGAAGAATCTCAGGATGGTTTTGCCTTGGCGACTTTTGGCAAAAAGCAGATTTCACGTTTTCTGACGCCTCTGGTCAGTATCGGGATTATCCTTTGGGGCTTTTCGATGGGCTTTGACGGGGTAGGACGCTATTACGTGGCTTTGGGGGCATTCTTCCTGATCCTGCAAGGCATCATGCGTTACTGGTTTCTGCCGATGATGTTTAAACGCCAGTTCGTCAAATATCAGTTTGGTAAGAGTGAACAAGGCCTTGATCTGTATCAGGACTATGCGGAGATTTTTAATAATGAGCGTAGCAAGCTGGTAGCGTATAGTGAAGTGCAGAATTTTGCTGCCGGCAAACTGACCTATATGCTGGAACTGAAAAACCGTACCGTCATCATTGTGCCAAAACGTGCCTTTAAAGATGCGACTGAGCAAAACATTTTTGAGAATGCATTTAAAAAATAATCCAGAGATCGATATAAAGACAAATAAAGGAAAGTTTTGATCATGAGTACACGCCCATCCAAAATTGTCTGCGTTGGTCGCAGTTATGCCGATCATGCCAAAGAACTCGGAAATGCGATCCCTGATCGTCCGGTCTTATTTATTAAGCCACCGAGTGCCTTAGGCTCGCTCGATGCAGGGATTGAATGGAATCCGGAGTGGGGCAACTGCCACTATGAATGTGAACTCAGTTTGCGTATTGACCGGACTTTAAGCAAAGAAAATGATCCTGTAAAAGCACTGCAAGCGGTGGGTGCGGTGACTTTAGGTCTGGACTTGACCCTGCGTGACTTGCAGGATGAACTCAAGAAAAAAGGCCAGCCTTGGGAACGTGCCAAAGCCTTTGATGGTTCGTGTCTGTTGTCAGACTGGATTCCTGTGAATGATGTGGTCGCGGACTGGCAAGATGTGCATTACACTTTGGAGGTGAATGAAGAACTGCGTCAAAAAGGCGATACCGCTTTATTGATTTTTGATATCGCGACTTTACTGGCAGATATTAGCCAGGTATTCACTTTAGAAGAAGGTGATGTGGTGATGACGGGTACACCCGCAGGTGTGGCGGCATTGCATGCAGGCGATCAGTTAAAAATGATCCTGAAAGGCCAGTCTCAGGATTATATCTGGACGACTTGGGTTAAATAAGCTGAACGGTTTATTTTTTGATTGAAAGGACTGCGAACGCAGTCCTTTTTTATCGAGTTTTAAAATATTTACAGCGCTGGCAAAATAATAAAAAAGTATTGTTTTACCGCAGAGAAGATTATAGTGGGCACTTTAAAGCGGTCACAGGAGTAGGGGTGAAGCAACGTCAGGCGCTAGATGCCAAAGCATCTGCCATCATGTTTGTATTATGTATGTTGTGGGGCTACAACAGGTCGTGCTGAAATGGGCGGCCAGTGATATTTCAGTCTTGATGCAAATTGCCTTGCGTTCAGCCTTGTCTGCGATCATGGTGTATCCCCTGATTCAGCAGAGCGTGCGCCGTCAGCTTTTGAGCACCCGCTATTTGCCTGCAGGATTGCTGGTTGGAATACTGTTCGCAACCGAGTTTTATCTGATTGGGGAAGCACTACGCTATACCTCAGCTTCGCATACCATTGTTTTGCTTTATACTGCGCCGATTTTTGTCGCATTGGGTCTGCACTGGAAATTGCCGGCAGAGCGTTTGTCGCGTGTGCAATGGGGCGGTATCTTCGTGGCATTTAGCGGGATTGTGGTCAGTTTTTTACTCAGACCACAGACAAGCTCTACTTTACAAACCGATGCTTTATGGGGGGGGGTTCTGGCCTTACTTGGTGGCATATTCTGGGCAGCCACCACTGTCAGTGTACGTCTGAGCCGACTGGCTGAAGCACCTGCCACCCAGACCTTATTCTATCAATTATTGATGGGCGGCATATTATTGCTACCCTTGGCCTTTTTTAGTGGGCAAGCGACCATTCAATGGACGACCCTGTCTATTTCCAGTCTGATCTTTCATACCATGCTGATTTCCTTTGCCAGTTATTTGATCTGGTTCTGGATGCTGAAACATTATCTGGCTTCACGTTTGGGCGTATTTTCTTTTTTAACGCCTGTATTTGGCATGCTGTTTGGGGTGCTGATTCTGGATGAACAGATCGAACTGAATTTTATTGTTGGAACCTGTATGGTCATGCTGGGCGTGATTCTGGTGAGCTTGCAGGGATGGCTGAAAAAACCGAATACAACGAACAATCCTCAAGAGCAAACATGAACGTCTGGTCGATGAAACTGGCCACCTGGATTGGCCTGTCTTCCATTCTGATCTGGGCCAGTCTGGTGGCTGTGGTCAAATTGATTACCGAATCTACCAGTCCGGTGCAGGGGATTGCCCTGATTTACACTTTTAGTAGTCTGGCGATTCTGGCATTGATTGGATTTCCTAAAATCAGGCAAATGTCCAAGCGCTATCTATTGGGTTGTGGGGCTTTGTTCGTTGCTTATGAAATTCTATTTCTTGTTGCAGTTGCCTGGTCGGATCACCGTGAACAGGTGATGCTGATTGCGATGATTAATTATCTCTGGCCACCTTTGATGATTGTCTTTTCGATATTTGCTCGGCAATTGCAGGCGCGTCTTTGGGTCATTCCAGGATTTTTGCTTGCTGTAGTCGGTCTGATGTTGGTGGTCAATCCTGAAATTACCAATCTATCGAAACTTATGCAGGTTTTAGCTGAAAATCCTTGGGCTTATGGCTTTGCTTTTATCGGTGCCTTGTTATGGCCATGTTATTGCATTCTGACCAGAAAATATGGTCGTGGACAAAACGGCGTACCGATTTTTTTTGTGGTCGCCGTCATTGCGTTATGGGGCTTACATCTGGGCTTGGATGAGCCTTTCAGGATGCCTTCATTGAAGCTCTGGCTGGAAATCGCCATAGTAGGCAGTCTGATCGGGATTGCTTATAGTAACTGGAATCAGAGCATGCAGTACGGCAATATCAAGGTACTGATTTTGGCCACCTATTTTATGCCAATTCTGTCTTCAGTTATGTCGATGCTGATTCTGGATATTCGACCCGAGCTGAGTTTTTGGATTGGTACTGCTTTGGTGACCGCAGGTGCGATCGTCTGCTGGAAGTCTACGCAAACAACTTAAAAAAATCCTCTCAAGCGAGAGGATTTAGGATTATTGGTGGTGTTTCAAAAAGTATGCTGGCATTAAACGAATCCATTATTGATATAAAAGAACGCTAAATCAAAGGCTTTGTAATGATTTTCAAGCTTTTTGGAGAAGTTGCAGCTTCTCCTAAAGCCTCGCCTGATCCGATGCCGTAATCGACAATTATTGCCTTCTATACCCACAGTGAAAAATTTACCAATCAACTGTTTGCATTCTTTAAAGGTCGTAACAAAGCTATCCCAATGGTCACTTGATATACATGTATAGCTTA